>NZ_SPQR01000013.1 GCF_004766055.1 Desulfosporosinus sp. Sb-LF
TCCCATACCGAACACGGAAGTTAAGACCTTCAGGGCCAAGAATACTTGGGGCGCAGGCCCCTGGGAACGTAGGTCATCGCCAGGTAAACAAGCAAAAGGACTATCTCTAACGAGGTAGTCTTTTTGTGTTAGAACGAACAATTTTCAAGCATTTAAACGTCTATGGGGTCGAGGTTCCACCCCTTCGATCCACACGGTAAGTACATTACGAATAAGAGGTGTCTACACATTGGGTAGACACCTCCTTTCTCGCTCCAGTCACGAGATGAATAAGAAACCTTATATCGTCTAATTACTTCTTAGATCGCAAGGCTTGCTCTTTAGAAAGGCCATGGCCATCCCTGGAGTCCATACTCGGTTGATTGTCAGGTGGATGTGGAATTGGTAGGGTGTTTGGATTAGGATTTTTTTCGGAAGGCATCTTCTTAATCAAAGTTGCGTCACATCCTTCTTAGTAATAGCTCATGATAGTCGCAAATATTATTCTGCCCTATTTACAAGCAGGAATACTACGTTAGAATAATCTTAGACTAGGAATAAATGATAATATTTACCATTAAATTAGTGCGACTGATAAAAAATAAGAAAGATAGAGATAGAGTACAGAAATAAGCGGTGGAGAGAAGGATAAGCCTCTAAAGGCCTAAAGGCCGAGTTGACGGCACAACATATAGTGTGGTTAAATTTTAAACATACTATATGTTGGGGGTGAAGCTGTGCACTGTCCATTCTGCGGAAACGGGGATACGAAAGTTCTCGATTCACGTCAGGTTGAGGAAGGGACGGCGGTTCGTAGGCGCAGGGAATGTGATCGTTGTTTGCGTCGGTTTACTACCTTTGAAAAGTTCGAGGATTCTCCGCTTGTTGTTGTAAAAAAAGAAGGGCGACGCGAGGAATTTTCTCGTTCTAAAATGATGGTTGGTATGATAAGGGCTTGCGAAAAGAGGTCAATTTCTACAGAACAAATCGAAGATGCAGCTTACGCAATAGAAAAGATATTGCGTAATAATCATGAACGTGAAGTCTCTAGTGCTGAAGTAGGAGAGGCTGTGCTCCAACAGCTCTTTGGCTTGGATGAAGTGGCCTACATTCGTTTTGCGTCCGTCTATCGTCAATTTGGAGATATACAACGCTTCATGGAAGAGTTACATGAGCTCATCGAAAAGCGAGGGACGATCGAGTAGAAGTGTTAGTTAATAAGTAATGAAGGAAAGTTGGGGATTCACGTTGGGATTCGAAGGACAAGCACCAAAAAACTGGCCGAGGGCTAATGTAACATCTAATGCGCGCGTTGTGTTGGAAAAACGGTATTTAAAACAAGTGGACGGGCAAGTGGTAGAAACTGTTGAGGATATGTTTTTTCGTGTTGCTAGTGTGATTGCGGAAAATGAATCGGATAAATATAGCAAAGGCAAACAAGAAACTCAAAAACTAGCCAAAGAATTCTATACCATGATGGCGAATCTCGAGTTTATGCCGAACTCGCCGACGCTAATGAACGCTGGTCGGGATCTCGGTCAATTGAGTGCTTGCTTTGTCTTGCCAGTTGAAGACAGCATGGAGGAAATTTTCGACGCGATTAAAAATGCGGCGATTATTCATAAATCTGGTGGTGGGACTGGCTTCAGTTTTTCCCGTTTGCGTCCGAAAAACAGCATGGTTCGTTCAACGGGTGGTGTAGCCTCAGGTCCGATTTCCTTTATGAAAGTTTTTAATTCAGCTACAGAAGCTGTTAAGCAGGGTGGAACCCGACGCGGAGCGAATATGGGAATTCTTCGCGTGGACCATCCAGATATTGTGGATTTCATTCAGTGTAAAGAGGATAACAAAGAGATTACGAACTTTAATATTTCCGTTGGGATAACTGAGGAATTTATGCTGGCTGTTCGTGAAGAACGTTCCTATGACCTCGTAGATCCTCATACAGGCGCATCAGCAGGTCAGTTATTTGCACCAGAAATTTTTAATAAGATTGTGGAGCATGCTTGGCAGAACGGGGAACCAGGAATCGTTTTCCTCGACCGTTTAAATAAGGGTAATCCCACTCCTCTGCAGGGAGAGATTGAAGCTACGAATCCTTGTGGTGAGCAACCCTTGCTCCCGAATGAAGCTTGTAACTTAGGCTCTATTAATCTCAAATTAATGGTGACTGAGAAAAATGGAAAAATGGTTATCAACTGGGAACGCTTGAGTTATGTAACCCGATTGTCCGTGCGTTTTCTGGACAACGTGATTGATGCTAATCAGTATCCACTGCAGATTATTAATGATGTAGTTAAAGGGAATCGCAAAATTGGCCTTGGTGTGATGGGCTTTGCGGATATGCTGATCTTACTGCAAGCGTCTTATGCTACGGAAGACGCGGTGGAATATGCGGAAAAAGTTATGAAGTTCATCCAGACTGAAGCTCGTATTGAGTCCCAAAGACTAGCTGAAGAACGGGGAACTTTCCCTAATTTTGAAGGTTCCATTTATGATGGGGTTCTGAAATTGCGTAATGCCACTCTGACTACGATTGCTCCGACTGGAACTATATCCATGATCTGTGCCGCTTCCAGTGGGGTAGAACCCCTCTTTGCGGTTGCTTATACTAAAACCGTCATGGATGGAACATCGTTAGTTGAGGTCAATCCGCTCTTTGAAAGGTTTGCCAATGAATATGGTTTCTACTCCCCGGAACTTATGCAAAAGATTGCCGAGAGGGGGACCGTCCTGGGTTTACCTGAAGTCCCTAACTGGGTTCAAGAAGTCTTTACTACAGCTCAAGAGATCGCGCCTGAATGGCATATTCGGATTCAGGCGGCCTTCCAAAAATTTACGGATAACGCGGTCTCCAAAACGATTAATTTTTCGAATGCTGCGACACGCGAAGATATTGCAGAAGCATATCGCTTGGCGGATGAACTAAACTGCAAAGGATTAACAGTCTATCGTGATGGTAGTCGAGAAGAACAGGTGCTTTCTACAGGGATTGCAGTGGCTGCTCAGGCCGATAAAAATATTGAAGTACAGGTTCCGACGGCATCTGAAAAGGTTATTGTTCCTAAGGCACCATTTGTTCCAGAAGTGAATACTGTCGTTCCTCGTCCACGGCCAACCACTACCATTGGAGTTACGGAGAAAATAAAAATTGGGTGCGGAAACCTCTATGTCAGTGTCAATGCGGATGAAAAAGGAATATGCGAAGTCTTTACTAATACAGGACGCGCAGGAGGATGTTCCTCTCAATCTGAGGCAACCGCTCGCTTGATTTCGATAACCCTACGTTCAGGATTGTCTGTCGATGCTATTACCGAACAGATCAAAGGGATTCGCTGCCCAGCTTGTATGCGGCGTGAAGGAGTCAATGTTACATCTTGCCCGGATGCTATTGCCCGCGTGATTAAGAAGTATAACGAGGTTGGTATTAATTTTTCTAATGTTAAAACCAGTGCGCAGGAAACAGCTCCAATAGCGAAAAGGTCAAGCATGGTCGCAAAAGAGATTGCCGCTGCAGAGAAAGCAACTGTTACGAAAGTGCGAACGGGCGTTGCACCTGCGAATGCTTGCCCAGAGTGTGGCAAACCGATTAATCATGAAAGTGGTTGCGTGGTTTGTACTCATTGCGGATACTCAAAGTGTGGGTAAGATGATGATATTCATCCAGAATAAAGTTGTTGAATTAGGGAATAAAGTTATTGAAAAACTTTGATCTTTGCTTCAGTTGTTCATCAGTCGACGATAAAGTGTTTATGCATCTATTACCCCTCACACGTTTTCAAACGTTTAGAGGGGTTTTTTGATTGAAGGAGGAAATATACCTTTCAACTTCACAGGTCACCCTGGTAACGGTAATATGACTATAACGAATATAGCTCTTTTGTCGTAACAAGGCACGTTAGTGTTACTTTTATTGTGAGTATTTATGGGCTTAGAGTTCAATCAATAATATTTAATGCGTTGGTAGAGAAAATATAAATTTTCACGCCAACGCATTTTGTTTTTGTGTTGAAGAGCGGGATGAGGAAATTATCCTCAAAGTTTTTAATTTTTAATACTAAAGATGTCTCAAATTGGAACTTTAAGCTTTAATTTAAGGGTTCCTCTCGTTTATGGTTTTACCTGTATTGAATACTAAGTAAGTTCGCAATAACTGAGTACGGATTGCAGAATAATAATTTTTTTTTGTTGAAAAAAGAGGAATCAAAAGTCTTTAAGTAGAAAACTGTATAAGACTAATTTATTGGAGTTAAAAGTATGTTTAAAGACTTATTTCTTAATGCAACAACTATTATTGCTTTCTTTAGCCTAGCAAACCGAATTCTTATTAATGAGGAAATAACACCTGATTCACCCTGGAAAATAAGAATATTCTTTAGTTCAATGAGTGGTATATTAGGGATGCTTTTAATGATTTTTAGTGTTCAAGTTATGTCTGGTGTAATTTTAGATTTTCGGAATATGGCGATAATTTTATCTGCAACGTACTGCGGTCTTGCACCTGCGATTATAACAGGCTTAATAATCGGGATATTCCGATTATATTATGCTGGTTTAACCTTTTCATCAATGATATCTGCATTAACAGCAATCATAATTGGTGTTGGTTGCGGATTTATATCTGAAATTAATATAACTAAGTTACACAAATGGTTATTTATGACTTTGGTGGTTTTAATAATTCCATGTATAACTTTGTCTATCCAAATTAATAACCATTTGTTATTAATTAAAACGATATTCACTTACTGGTTTGGACTAGCCAGTGTTTCCGTATTTATTTATTTTTTTGTTGGATATATGGATTTATTGAAATCAGCTTATAAGAAATATCAATTTGATTCTTCAAAAGACCATCGTACTGGTCTTAATAATGTTAGACAGTTTGACAAAGAGTTTAATAAAATTGTTAATAGATTAACTGAAAACAGTATGATTACTATGTTTTTTATTGATATTGACTTTTTCAAGAAGGTTAACGATGTTTATGGGCATCAAAATGGAGATAGAGTTTTAGAGGAATTGGGTAAAACTCTATTAAGTTCCACTAGTTCAACAGACATTGTATCCCGAAATGGAGGAGAAGAATTTTCCGTGATGATGACAGATTGTCCGAAAGATAAAGTCTTGGAAGTAGCAGAGAGGATTAGAAAAGTAGTCCAAGAACATAAGTTCTATTTAATTGATGGTCAGATAATAAATATTACTATTTCAATTGGCGTTGCAATCTATCCCTATACGGTTAAAGATATTCAAGAGATCGTAAAAAAAGCAGATTTAGCACTATACGAAGCAAAAAGAACGGGCAGAAATAAAGTTGTTATAGCTAAATTATAGAAAGAAAGAAGTATAACCGGCTCTTAATCTATCAGTTGTATCCAGCATCCCTTTTGAGTTTTACTTAGGAATCGAAAACTAATTTATAGCTCTTTTTGGCGTGACGATGCACGTTGGAGTTACTTCATTGTAAGTTTGTTTATGCCTAAATGCTCCCACGGTCAGTTTAAAATATTTAATGCGTTGGTTGAGAGATCGAAATTTTTACACAAATGCATTTTGTTTTTTGAGTTAAAGAGTGGGAGGAGGAGAAAATAGAGGAGTTAATCTTCAACTCCCTATATAAAGCAGTCTTAGATGATATGAGGAGAGAACTTGGGGGTGAAAAGTCGATACAAATGTACACTAAAATGCCTCCAAAAAGTATATTTTTAGAGGCATTTTAATTTTAGAATGAGAAATGATTAATGCCTACATCCGTCTGAGACCACGGAATAATACCCGTTGACCTGCGAGACCTTGAGCAGGGAGTGGTTGAGGCTGAAAACCTTGGTTAACTACTACGTTTTCCGTGGTTTGTTGATAATAATGCTGGGGAACATCTATAACATTTTGGCGATTGATATTCACAATTGGATGAATAACAGGGACAAATCGTTGGGTGTAATAATCGTGTACGCAATATTCAGGGGGACAACAAATTGGTTTAACACAACCATACATCACAAAAAACCTCCATACAACTTGAATTTCCTGATAAGAAATCTCTTAGAAGATCACACCTAAAGCGATAAGAATCAGAATTGCAATAGCAATAATTCCTACGCCGACGCAACAACCTGTGCCAACAGGGGCGACAGGAGCTGGACAGCAACTTACTGGGGGATGACAGCATGCTCCACCCATTCCACCATAACCCATTCCATACATAAGAAGTTCCACCTTTCTAAATTTAGAATACGATTCCCAATGCGATCAGAAGAAGAATAATTACTACAACTGCAGCGATTCCTGCACCAAAGCCACGTCCTGTTCCACAACCACAAGCAGCCCCATCAACACCACCGAATGCCATATCGATTTCCTCCTTTGTTAAGAGATAGTGTATAATATGAATATTGTGGTGGAAATGTAACAATATGGAATTAAAAATCAAAATCTATATAGTACAAACACAATATTTTCGCAATACTATATATTATGGATGCTTTTTTTGTACTTTTTGCCGATAAGAGTTGAATTTCCAATTCCTTACGTCTCGGGATTTGTTGGTTTTGCAGTAATGTTAGGGTTTATTCAGCAAAATCCGGGTTATTTAAATTTGGTCATGGTATTACTTAATCTGTGATTTCGCAAATCATAACATTTGGCATATGGTTTTCAGTTTCTGCATTAATTTATTGAATTTATAATAATAAACTTCCTGCTTGAATTAAATTATTCATAATAATTTTAATTTAAGAGATGGCATGGCGGGAAATTAAAATTACATCGCATTGGTACCTATAAAACCCTTGGTCTTAGCCATTAAACTGCTAATTATTCTTGTGCACCCACAGTTTAATTAATTAAAAATGGTAGTAACCATTGCCAAGGCATAAAAATTAACGTTAGCTGTTATCTTCTAAAAAAGAAAAATATAATAGGAATTTCTGTTTGGAAATATACCTGTTTTTGGTAACCCATCATGCCATCGAGAGAGGATCTGTATGCTCAATCCATTTTCCGAACATGATGGTAAAAATGTTCGGTGAGGACATTAACGAAATAAATCAACATGGTTTCAAAGCCACTGATCGGCTTTACTGAATTTTTAACGAGTCCATGCAGAACTCAGAGGTACGTTAAATAACTTTAAAATAACTTACATTGAAGTAAATCAACGCACGTGGAGTGCTTAATAGTGCTATATCAGGGTTGAGTGAAAGCCTTGATATGGCGGGTTTGAGAAGGTATATAGCCTTTTTATAGCGACAGAGTGTGAGTGGGAACATATTAAGCTAGATGGTCCATAAAGGACGATCTAGCTTTTTCTTTTAAGCTTTTTCCAAGACTTTTTGCCCTCTTAAATACCTTTTGAGTGTATCTTTCTTTAGAACATGCGGCAAAACCTGCAAAATATTGATTGTAGTAACTAATGCCAAAGGTGTCGTACGTACTTGTGGGCTGACAAGTTTGTACCTAATTAGATGCAAGAATACTCACATTCTAAAGTGTTAAGTTGTTATACATACGGATAATCATGTGCTTTGCGTAATCTAAAGGTAAACCATGGACCTGTGAAAGGACCTCTTCGTTTGTTACTTCATTATATCCTATTGTGTTCGGTTTACTGTTGGCTTCTAATAACCATAGTTTGCCGTCTTCATCCAAAGACACGTCGAGCCCAACTTCTCCCAAAGTTCCAAAGGTCGCTTCTAAGGCAAGTAACATGTCGTAAGAAAAATCCCTAATCATCTTCCAGCTTAATAAGGAGTGGGGCAGTTAATCATCAGGAGCAAATATAGCCTCTCGGGCCCCTGCAACGTGATTAGTTACTATTGCTCCTTCGGAGGCGATCCTACAATTAATTGTAGATATCACCCAAGAAACAATAGACCCCCTGTGATAGAATGAAATATCTAGCATAGGGAGGTATTCTATGGACACTATTAATTTAACTCTCAAGCTGAAGGAGGTAAGGGCATGGCAGAAGCCTTGAAAGCCATTTACAATAAAGAGTTTCTACGTCACTTTGGCGAGAAGGTACATGCTGTTCACGGCACTTTCGATACGGAGAGCTTCGTCGCAACTGCGATGGATGAGCCATGGGATGGGCTTGAGCTAAAAGCTCGGATGCGGCGAATCGCCGAGACACTCAGGACATATTTACCGATTCGGTACGAAGAGGCTTTGGACGTGCTATTTGCAATAGATGAGACCTGCGTTGGGTTTCCGTACCTTTTCTTTCCGGATTTCGTGGCAGCGTACGGCCAAGAAGAGGAACACTGGGAGCTTTCTATGAAAGCGCTAGAACGGTTTACTCAAAAATCGTCCTCGGAATTTGCCATAAGACCATTTTTGCTACATGATCCGGAGCGGGTGATATGCCAGATGACTATCTGGTCGAAGCATTCAAATGAGCATGTCCGACGGCTTGCGAGCGAGGGCTGCCGCCCCCGTTTGCCGTGGGGGGGAGCGCTTCCGATGTTCAAGCGTGACCCAACTCCGGTGATTGCTGTACTTGAACAATTGAAGGCAGACCCGTCTCTTTACGTGCGCAAGAGTGTTGCCAACAATCTAAACGACATTGCTAAGGATCATCCTTCGGTCGTGCTCGAAACAGCTCGTCGCTGGACAGGTGTGTATCCGCACACGGACTGGATTGTACGGCAGGGTTGCCGAACTTTGATCCGCAAAGCCGATCCCGAGGCCATGGAATTATTCGGCTACACGAAACCGACAGACATTGTGTCACTTACGACCTGTGCCTCATTATCGGTACTACCGTCCAGACTGGTGATCGGCGAGAGTTGCGAGCTGCAATATGAGCTTTGTATCCTTGAAGGGCAGCCGGTACGCATCCGCATCGAATATGGGATCGACTTCGTGAAGGCCAGAGGAAACACATCACGTAAATCGTTCCTGCTGTCTGATAAAACGGTATCTGGCGGTACACGTCTCACTGGCACACGGATGCACAGCTGGGCGGATTTGACGACCCGCCGCCATTATCCGGGCGAGCACAGGATTGCACTGTTGGTGAACGGGTGCGAAGTTGCTTATGTGGTATTGCAGCTTGAGGTTTAGGTAACATTATCGATCATCAAAAAAATGGCAGTTTTTTTTAATAACGGCTAAGGTGCCTTCTATTCGATTTGCCAGTCGATTGGCTTTCTATTCTTAGAAATTAAGAACTTATTTGTTTGAGAAAAAGGTTTACTGCCAAAGAACCCTCTGCTAGCGGATAGGGGACTCGGGTGAGCGGATTCAATCACCATATGATGGGGATTGGTAATGAGTTTCTTCTTGGAACGGGCGTTATTACCCCATAATATAAAGACCACAGGGTCGGGCTTCTTATTAACTAAAGAAATAATCTTATCGGTAAAGATCTCCCAACCCTTGTTTTGATGAGAATTGGGCTTTCCTTCTTCTACGGTGAGTGCGGTATTGAGGAGCAATACTCCTTGTTCTGCCCATTTTCGAAGTGAACCATGTTTAGGTATTGTACAACCCAGGTCGGATTGGAGTTCCTTAAATATATTCTGGAGCGATTTTGGCAAGGGTACTCCAACATTTACGGAAAAACTAAGACCCATTCCTTGGCCTATATTGGGATACGGGTCTTGCCCTAAAATGACGGTCTTAGTATTTTCGTATGAGGTAAATACTAAGGCGTTAAACACATCTTCCTTTTTAGGAAAGATGTGTTTATTTCTATATTCGTTTTTTACCCATTCTAACAGTTTAATATAATATTTCTCTTTTATTTCATCATCAAGAAGTCTTTTCCAATCAGCTTGAACTGCCATGAGAATTCTCCTTTCCTTGGTATTAATTAATATTGTCACAAATTTTGACGTTTGTCCAAGGATAGCTTAGAATTTAAGCTGAGTATAGCAAGGATGAAATATGTTGGTTTTGAGGAAGGATATCCTATCAATATGCCGAACTAATTAATACTCGATATAAGCTTAAAGTGGCATTTGAAAATCAACAGGAGGAACAGAACTTGAACAAGGTTTTTTTTATGAAGGATTCATATCATACTAAGGAAAACACCCCCCGTTTGTTTATTGATAGATTAATGGTCAATGCGCGTTTGTTTTTTATGTCTAAATACTTTTCTATCGTACTGAAATCTCGTAGTTTAGCTCTAAAAGACCAGTATGATACACAGGCTTGGGCACTATCGTCATATGATGTTTTCAAGTTGATTGAGGGCTGTGGGGGTAGGTTTCATATCACGGGGCTAGAGAATTTACATAAGTGCCAAGGCCCTGTTGTTTTCATTAGTAACCATATGAGCACGCTTGAGACAATGGTGTTTCCCTGTATTATCGCTCCACTCATGAATGTAACGTTTGTTGTCAAAGATAGTCTTGTCAAACATCCGTTTTTTGGTCCTATCATGCGTGCACGAAATCCGATTGTTGTAAGCAGGCAAAATTCTAGAGCAGATTTTCAAATAGTCATGAAACAGGGGCAGGAACTATTATCCAATGGAATATCGATTATCGTGTTTCCGCAAAATACACGGACTGTAGAATTTGTACCTAAGGAATTTAACACGTTAGGCGTAAAGCTGGCAAACAACGCTAAGGTTCAGGTTGTCCCCATTGCAATCAAGACCGACTTTTGGGGAAATGGGAAATACTTAAAGGATCTAGGGCCTATCAATCGCAGAAAACCTATTCATATGGCTTTCGGAGAACCCTTATCCATTAACGGTACAGGAAAAGAGGAGAATAAGGCGATTATCGAATTTATTAGCTCTCATCTAGAGAAATGGAATGCTTAGCATATAACACTTTTCCAGAGGATGCGGGCACGGAACAGGAGGGAGATTCTAAATCTGCTGCTCATGCCAGTGCTGTGATGAGTTTTTAAAGCGGGCAGACAAGGCAGTATTTCAATTAAAAGCAATGGTAAAAACAGAATTGAAGTTTACAGAAAGCAATACCCATTAATTGTATAAAATCGTATTTGATGAAAAACCAGACGCCCCTAACGAGTGAGGACATCCTCACTCGTTAGGGGCGACTAACGTGGATTGTATCTTGCCGAACGGAATTTCCACCCACTAAATTACACGACCTATGCTCGGTCCCGCCCAAAAGTTGAATTATTATATTACCCGATTTTGTTTTTGGGGTTCCTAAAAGAATAGAAGAACCAATGTTATTCTTAAAAGTCACAGTCACCTAATATTTGGGCGGTCAAATTTTCAGCTATTTGCTTGCCTGAGTGATTGAGATTCTGCATATGTTCGAGAAACAGTTCATCCCAATGATCATGAAAGTACCGGTAAACCAAAGGATATCTTTTCCGCAGATACGTAATGCCTTCTACGAACATCTCGTCAATTTCTAGATTTGCAAAAGCTGGGTCATTGATAAAAGACAGCATGCCGTCACGAATTAATCGAAGTTCTTCTGGCGACCAAAAGTCGTGGTAAAACCATTCTAAGGCGTGAAACGTTAAGGGTGGAAAGTTATTTTCATCGCATTCCAATTGCTTGATCTCTTTCTGCACCCGCGCCAACTCGTGAGTTTGGCGGTGTTGCTGGTGTATCCGTGGGTTGGCCGAATCAATGTAATATATAAGATCAATAAATAGTTCTGCTTCTCGAAATCGACCTACGTCAAAATATTCTTCGTGTTCATGTTGTAGGGCGTCGATGATCATAAGCTTGTCGTCTTCGTTTGTAACAGACTTTAATAACTTACGAACACGTAGCTGAATCTTGGATTTGAAACTCCATTGTTTCTGGTCGAACATGCTATTAAGCCAGTAAATAAAGATCATGATATCCTCTGGGATTTCATTCCATGGGGCTGGCACAAAGGTCAAAATTAGTTTCCATAAGTCCTCGCCACGGTCTAAATCCTGATAAGCGTCTGTATATAGACTAAGTAACAGGCGAATCTGTTCCGGATAGCAAGATCGAACTTCATCCAAAACCTGAATGGCCTCTTCAGGGTGTCCTTCTTGAAGCAACATTCTGGCTTTTACTACCAATATCATAGGTTTATCGTTATCGGGTGCTATATCCTCGACTATGTCGAATTGTTCTTGAAATGTCACTAGATCGTTCTTTAGTAATGCAATATAAGCTCGGAAGAGATGGAGATTGAGGTTATCCGGCATGAGCGCAAAGGCTTGAATTATCAACGTTTCAGCTTTTCCATAGTGCTCGCTTTCCACATATCCCCACACATCTTCCATAATCTTTTCGAGCTTACCGCTATATTTACGTATTAAGTCATATTCCCGCCGTTTAATCGGATCGCGTAGTGTTTCATAAGCCCGGCAGATTTGTTGGAATTTTTCCGGATGGGTGTCGGGTGGGAAGGACTCGACAGAATCTAGATACTTCTGTTTGATTGAAGCTTGGGTAGCATTGACTCTCACGCCCAAGTTCTTATAAAAATCTTCAGGTTTTGATTTCCGTGATCGACGCTGGGAAGGTTTAGTTGTTTCCATGTCGTTCCTCCTAAACTTATAAATAACCAAAGAGAAACCATTTTAATGGATGCTTGTGTGTTACTATTCGTTACCCTTTGATATTTCGAGATTCGTGAAAATTATCACTAGAAAATAATTTCTAAAGCGCCAAGATCACACCCAATGCTTTGCATGACTCAAAATTAGCTGGCAATATTTAAACGATCCTGGATAGTAACGTCAAAAATGCAATTCTGGACGACTTCATACCAACCATGAAAATTCGCTTAATTCCTCTCCTATCAAAATATATCCATCTTAATAAGCCTCAATCAAAACAGCCGCGCCTAATCCACTCCCCGCACAGCAAACTGCCAGACCTATTCGACCGCCGCGTCGTTTTAATTCATGAGTGAGTCGTACTAACTGGATAGTTCCACTAGCCCCGAAAGGATGCCCGTAGGCAAGTGTTCCGCCATTTACATTAACCTTCTGCCATTCCCAATTGAGCTCTTTTCCTACGGCTAACATTTGGGCTGCAAAACACTCCGTACACTCAATAAGATCAACATCAGCCAAACGATAACCTGTTTGTTTTAAAACTTTTCTAATTGCTCTCACCGAGGCTAGGCCCATTTTCAACGGTTCAACCCCCACCGTTGCATAACCTTTAACTTTTGCCAATGGTTTGACCGCTCCTCTAAGCGCTCGTTTCGAATCCATTAAAATTGCGGACGCCGCACCATCCGCGGGAATGCTCGAATTTCCAGCCGTCACGGTACCA
Organism: Desulfosporosinus sp. Sb-LF; assembly: GCF_004766055.1. Classification (NCBI taxonomy): domain Bacteria; kingdom Bacillati; phylum Bacillota; class Clostridia; order Eubacteriales; family Desulfitobacteriaceae; genus Desulfosporosinus; species Desulfosporosinus sp. Sb-LF. The sequence goes on from NZ_SPQR01000013.1 coordinate 13,190, forward strand.
CCAGACATAAAGACAGGTTTATAACGAGCTAGGGTTTCTAATTTCATATTATGATGGGGCCCCCCATCACGAACAACCAATTCTTTGGTTTCAGAACCGTCACATTGCAAAGGTTTTATGTTCACAATTTCTTCACCATATCCATCTGTTGCCATGGTTTGAACTGCTTTGCGATGGCTGTTAAGAGCAAATAAATCCTGTTCTTCTCGGGTGAGACTGTAATCTTGTGCTAATTTCTCAACTGTCCAACCAACTCTTTGTTTGAGAATAGGATCTGTTAAAACTACGTCAACCATATCAAGCATCATCGTTCTTCCGTTTACTTTACTGGTCATCATAGGGGTCTGACTGACATTCTCCGAACCACCAACAACGACAACGCTCTCAGCTTCTGCTTGAATAGACTGAGTACCTAAAATAACCGACAACAAACCTGTGCAACAAAGATTGTTGGGGGTGAATGCCGGAACAGATGCAGGAAAACCAGCCATCAGTCCGGCAACCCTAGCTAAATAAGAATGTTCACCTTGTTGTAATACACACCCAATGATAATCTGACCCACTTTACCAGCTTTAATTCCCGCTCTAGTTGTTGCTTCCATAAGTGTTAAAGCAGCTAAGTTCTCAGCGGGAGTGTGCGTGAATTGGTGGTTTACTCGGCACACTGGTGTGCGAACAGCAGATACTAAAACTACTTCCTTCAAGTTTTCTACCCCCTTAAAAACATTATGAGTTCAAAGATGACTTGTTATTACTGCGATATAACCAAAGAATACCGACATTTCCGATGAGTACACAGTCCCTATGAACGTGTTAGTCAACATTCCTTCAAATCACCCGCCTCCAACAGCATTACCGGTGAACATTCACCTCCTATACGATCGGTTAGGTTTATAACCTCTGAGGATGTATAAGTAGGGTAGTTTTAGAATACATTCTGAATATCTTAGTCACATTCAAGCTACCTAATATTTCGATGTCATTTAGCTATTGTTAGCCTTGTTATTGCTTTGCAAGAAGTTTGCAAAAACTCACAAGTGATGTCCGTTTTATTATTCTTTCATTTGCATTACAAAAAAGTGATATATAGCCAAGAGCGAATCAAACACAAAGAGCCAAGTCCTTGTTAAATAGGATTTGGCTCTTTGTGATAAAACGTATTATATGGCACTTTTTGTTTGTAAAAGAAGATCCCTCGTTACTGGTTGATCTCCACGGAGGTCAGCATTGATTAATTGAGCGCTCCCAGGGAGTAAAGGTTACTCTGCGAGATCAAAAATGCATCGATTTGTAGTTTCTTCCCAAGTTAGGCAGAGCCTGGTGATATCTTCTTCCACTAAATTGATTCCAGATTGAACTTCAATGAGCTCTAAATCGGAAACAGCTTTTAAACCATGTTTGGTTCCACCCGGTATATGGAGGACATCACCGGACTTGACGGGATAGATGGTACCATTACAAGCAAAGAGACCATTCCCACTGGTGATAGTCCATACTTCTGTCCGCATGTCATGAGCTTGATAGCTTAAGTTCTTCTCTGGAAGTAAATGAAGTTTCTTAGTCAGTATTTCGTACCCGTCCAATGATTGAGCATAGTCTAAAACGTGATACCACCCCCAGTGCCTTTCTTCGAACATCGGACGTATGTGCCAATCGGTCGTATATTCTTTCAAGTGTGGGCTTGCCTCTTTGTCAGCAACAAGGATTCCGTCGGGGCTAGCGGCTATCACTAGATTCGATGCACCCAGGGTTAGAATGGGTATATCAAGTTCATTAATAATGTGGGTATTCAAAGAGTCGGGACTCATGAGTCCTTTACCAGAGATAGGCTCTAACTTCGTGGCTAAAGTATTCCAGGTACCGAGATCTAGCCAGCTTCCCTCGTACTTAACAGCAACGATGCTTGATGCTTTTTCTAAAACTTCATAATCAAAGCTGGTCTTCGGCAGGGAATTGTAACTACGGCGCAGTTCTTCATACTGGATAGGGAAGCCGTGACCACGTAACCAGTTCAGCATAAAACCTAATTTGAAAGCAAATACACCACTGTTCCACAAAGCCCCTTGCTCGATTATCGCTTCGGCATCTGCGGGTTGGGGCTTTTCCACAAAGCGATCAATTCGTAAAGCGCCTAAAACATTTGATTGTGCAAATGGAACCATATAGCCAAAGGAAGAGGACTGCGTAGTTGGTGAGATACCAATTAAACCGACTTTGCCTAGCCTCCTGGACAAGAAGGATGCCAAGTCTTGGTAACAGTCGTAAAATGCTTCATCGACATAAGAATCTATAGGAGCTACAATAATTACTTCGTCATCATCCAGCTTTTCCCGACTATGAAGGTAGGCGCAAGTTAGAGCAATGGCTGGAAAGGTGTCGCGTTGCTCTGGTTCACTAACACATCTCACTTCTGGGCTTAGCTGCGAAGAAATATTATCTATCTGCGCCTCACAACATGATATCATGGCTAATTCAGCAAGACCGGTGGCCTTTAGTTGACGCCATACACGCTGGGCCATTGACTCGGGTTGGCCTGCCGGATTTTTGAGTATTTTAATGAACTGTTTGGCTCGAGCTTGATTGGAAATAGGCCATAGCCTCTTGCCAGCGCCACCTGAAAGTAGTACTAATCGCATTTCTTTATTCACCATACTTTTTCAATAAACTTATTCAATGACGAATTTATAGCCGACACCTCTTAAAGTTCTAATGAAGGAGGGTTGGCTTTTACTTTGTTCAATTTTCTCTCGTAAGCGACTAATTAAAACAGTAACGGCATCATCATTACCATAATAATCAGTTTGCCAAATCTGATAGAGCAATTGTTTACGGGTAAAGACTTTGTTTGGATGCTTGACGAGAAACCAAAGAAGGTCGAATTCTTTGGCTGTCAGCTCTATCGGAACATCATCAATGAAAATTTCCCTTGTGGCCGGATTGATGCGAAGCCCTCTATGCGAAAAGGTGGGTGAATCTGGATCGAGGGTGCTCTGTTCTTGGCGAGTTCGACGTAAGACGGCCTTTGCTCGCAGACAGAGTTCTACAGGGCTAAAAGGTTTAGATAAATAGTCATCTACACCCAGGTTGAAACCTAATATTTTGTCAAGTTCTTCGTTACGTACGGAAAGAATGATGATAGGGATTGAGGAGGTCTCCCGAATTGTACGACAAACCTGAAAACCATCCACATGGGGGAGCATTAGATCCAGAATGACCAGATCAGGTTCTTGCCGGTGAAATTGCTCGATTGCCTGGCTCCCGTCGAGGGCTGTGATCACTTCATAGCCTTCCCGTATGAAGCAGTGTTCCACAATTTTAAGAATTTTGGGTTCGTCATCGACGACCAAAACCTTTGGCATATTTACCCCTCCATTTCTATTGTGGGTTTAGAGTTTAAGTGAGCAAGAATAGGTAATGTGAAATGGAATGTGCTTCCTTGGCCCAAAACACTTTCAACCCAAATCGTTCCACTATGAAGTTCTATCATCTGTTTTGCTACTGCTAGGCCCAGTCCCAACCCGCCAAATTCCCGGTTGGTACCGGAATCTACTTGAAAGAATTTTTCGAAGACCTTGTCCAATTTACTCGCTTCAATCCCACGTCCGGTGTCGGAGATGGATACCTGGATCGTTTCTTTGTCTTTATTATAAAGTACTTGGAGGTGGATGCTTCCACCCGAGGAAGTGAATTTGATGGCATTGGACAACAGATTCATGAGGGCTTGTTTGATTTTGTTCTTGTCTGCTTCGATCGCAGGTAAATCTGAAGGAACATTAATAGAAAGGTGAAGATTGTTATTTTGAATGAGTGGACGGAAGATATTCACGAGAATCGTAGTAATCTCAGAGAACTCAAAAAATGTAGGATGCAAATTGACTTTGTTTTTTTCTAGGTTGGAAAAATCGAGTAAATCTCTGATCAGATCGAGTAAATGATGGGCACTTTGGTATATATCGAATGAATATTCAGAGGATTCCGAAACACCTATCCCTTGTTGCATCAAAATTTCGCTGTAGGCAATGATGGAAGTCAGAGGAGTCTGCAGTTCGTGGCTCATCAGGGCAATAAACTCTGACTTTACTTCACTTGCCTTTGTTAATTCTTCATTAATTTGACGTAGGTTTTCTTGATGAATATTCAGGGCGTAGTTTGCACTGCGTAATTCTTTCGTCCGCTCGTCAACCCGAGATTCCATTGTCTCGCAAAGAATTTTTAGATTATTAGCCATAGCATGAAGATTATCCTGCAATACTCTAATCTCATAATTATCTGCAATGGTTGTATCGGGAATGTCTAGATCCCCTTTGCCAAAGCGAGTGGCTAAGTCAGCCATGCCTTCAAGCGGTTTGACCACTTTGGAACGAATGGATAGATAGACTGCGACAGTAAGACTTAATAATAGGATCAGAGTAGAAAGAATATCACGTATGAGGCTAGTGCGTAGCTCTTTGTAAGTTTGCTCGAGCGGGGCCGTAATACTGATAGCGCCGGCGAAGTCCCCCAAATGTGCTCCTTCTTTAGGGTATCCTGTAATATCAATGGCCCCTGCGGGCCCGCCATGGCAACTCAAACAATCCTCTTCAAAGTAGAGCGGTACCATATAACGGTAGGATTTATGATCATTTACTGTATCGACGGATGCGTACTCAGCTAAATTGCGATCTAGGGAGAATTTCTCTAAGATTTGTTGCTCGTATTGGTCAGGTGCGTTGACTGAATTTCGGACTTGGAGTCGGGTTTGCTTAAAGGTGTAGCCTAAAGTCCCGTTGAAGATCTGTGAGATACCCCGTATGGCCACTGAAGGATTAAGATGTTTGAAATTGCTGGTACCGTCCCTGTCTAAGTTGATTACGTCTTGCTTTTCAGCGATGAAGATACGGGTAGCAATCAGTTCCTGAGCCAGCATTGACGTGCTATTATGCAAGTCTTTAAAAGCTAACTGATATTGATTGTAACTGCCCCAACCAATATCCACACTCATTAATAAAATTACTGTAATAGCTACGATCAAAATGATTTGCGTATTTAAATGCTTCTGATGGAATGTTTTAAGTAGTTTCAAGATTGCCCTCCTATAAGTCCTAAATAAAGTGAATAAAAGAACAACCTTTGAATTAGAAAGCTTAGATCTAAAGTTAATTTTCTTCATTGTAACCAAGCCCCATAAAACAGTCAACCGTCGCATAACATAGAAGCCTTACACTAGGGCGGAATGATTAAATCTATGATCCAAGAGAAAAACCGCTTGATAAGCGGTTTTTTTGGTCAGTGTGAATACTTTAGGAAGGCGTGTAATCTCTTTGCAAGAATCGAGAAAGATTGATGCAAGAAAAAGGTAGGTAAAAAGTTATCAAAAACAACCCTGCTGCAAGCTAAATTGCAACTTAGCGTCAACGAAAGATAAAGAATTTGTTAGGTAACTAGAATCGAATTGAAATTTTCGAATTATATAATAAATTTGCCCTATAGGGATACCCCATCCTAGGCGGGGTAGAAGTTATTAAAAGGAGGAATTGTGTTGAAGGTTCTGCGTAATGTATTTGATGCACATTCGCACATTGGTCCGATGGCTCCCTGGAAGTATTATGATCTCGAGGAAGCGGTGAACCCTACGGTGCTAGAGTATCCCGATACGGAATCCTACTTGGCCCACATGGACAAGTATGGTATTAAAAAGGCACTTGTTTGCCCGAACTACGGCATTCCTGTTCATGAACAGCCTTTTAGCCTTAATCCCCTAGTAATTGAAGCTGTAAAGAAGTCTGACCGAATCGTCGGTGGTATCTGGGTCTCCAATGTTCCTCGTAATAAAGAACTCACCAGGGCGGCCCTTAAATTTGCGGGTGAACCAGGTATAGCTTGTCTGAAAATGACCTATTTGTTAGGTGGTAATCCTGATCCAGATAAATACGACGCAGAAGCAGAAGAGCTGATGGAAGAAATCGTAAGTACTTGCGAAAAATATGACCTTACGTTACAAACCCACTCCAGTTCGGGCGGAAATTCTGACATAAGTAACTACTATAAGTTTGTCGAAAAATATGGAAAACGCATTCGTCTCCATATCATTCACCTCGGTGGCGGTGTGAGCGGGCACATTAAAATGGTCCCCAAATTCATTAATTGGGTCAAAGAGGGTTATCAAGTCTACACGGATGGCTGCTGGGCAGTCGGCTTTGGCGTACGTTTCTTGTTAGATGAAATTGCGAAAGCCGGTGTTGGTGAAGATCGTATTCTTTGGGGTTCTGATGAGCCATGGAGTGATCTGCCTTCCGAGTATTGGAAATGGGAAGGCGCCGATATCTCCGATGAATTTAAAAACAAGATTTTCTGGGAAAACGCTGAACGCGTGTATGGGTCCAAGAAGAAATAAGGAGGAGAAAGCACATGTCGAAAGTTCAAGTTGGCGATAGTCTTTATACTAAAAACAAAATGTTTCCTGATTATAAGGCCGAACCCGGTCAAAAAGCTTTAGTGCAAATCCACGGAATGTTTACCGAGGCTTCAGTAACCCTGATTGCGCTCTTAACGGCTACCCGTCTCCAGCGTAAGGGATTCGAGACATCAATTCTGCTTTATGGACCGTCCGGTGTACTCGCGGCCAGTGCTACTAAGGGCTATCCAAAAGTTGGGGATGAATTCTATCCTGGTCATCTGGCACATACTCAGCGCCTTCAACAATTCATGAAAGAAGGCGGTAAGGTATATATCTGTCAGTTCGGACTGGGCGCCACCGGTTTCCGTGAAGAAGATCTACTTGAAGGTGTAATCGCTTTCGATCCACTTGATACACTTGATTTGGCACTTGAACACTATAAAGCAGGTGCTTTTATTATGGGAACTTGGATGTAAGCTTTTGTTTTAAATAGCTGAATGACTTTTACATTTCCCTCCCTTACCTTGGCAAAGTTGCCAGGGTAAGGGTTCTATCTCTAAACGATCGCAAAGGAGTAGCGGAACATGGGTAGTTCGTTGAAACCCGAGGAATTAATGGTGGAATTACAGAGCAAAGGAATTAGACTCGAACAAGGCTCGGTGAAGGGCCGTCAAGGTGGCGCAGGCCCAGCCAATGGCAAAGGAATGGTGTTTGGAACATTCCAGATTACTGTTCCCACGACAGGTGAGTGTGCCATGAATTCCCACTATTCTCTACATGAGGATGGGGAGAGAGCATTTATTCTCGAGGATGGTGAAGTCATAAGTGAAGTCGAGTTAATAGGTAAGCCTCAATTTTATGCTTTGCACACTGCGGACGGGGTGCCTTACAACAAAATCGCGCTTCTCCACGGACGCGATTGTTTGGCCAGCACAGTTATTCAAACCTGTTCGCGTTGGCATGGCGGGGAACGTTGTCAATTTTGTGGAATAGGTACAAGCCTAAATGACAATAACACTATGCCTGTAAAAACTCCAAAGCAACTGGCAGAGGTTGCTGAGGCTGCAGTTCGTTTGGACGGGGTAACACATGTGACTCTAACCGCCGGAACAACAGCTAACCCTCTGCATGGTATCAAACACTTGGGAGATTGCGCTCGGGCAATCAAAGAAGCAACAGGGTTACTCGTGCATGTTCAATTTGAGCCTGTCGAGGATCTAAGCATCTATAGTCAGCTGAAAGATTATGGTGTAGATACCGTAGGTATGCACCTCGAGAGTTTTGATCAAAAGGTGAGAGAACGTATTACTCCTGGGAAGGCAAAATTGCCTGTAAGTAAATATTTTGAGAGCTTTGCCAAGGCAGTAGAGGTTTTCGGCCGGAATCAGGTCAGTACCTATATTATTATTGGATTGGGTGAGAGTCTGGCAGATACTCTAGCAGGCTGTGTTCGCTGTATCAAGATGGGAGTCTATCCATTTGTTGTACCCCTTCGGCCAGTGAAAGAGACAGCCTTTGCCAATATGGCTCCGCCGGAGCCGAAAACAATGGTTGAAATATACACTGAAGTTGCAAGGGCTTTAGCAGACAAAGGACTGCGAGCTGCCGACAGTAAAGCAGGCTGTGTTCGATGTGGAGCTTGTTCGGTTTTGCCCGCCTTTGAGAGGTGAGGGTACCATGGCAAAGTTTGTGCTTAAAGTTGCCGAGAGCGAGGATGAACTGAGACAGTATAATTCTGTACGAAGAGAAGTTTTCGTACATGAACAAGGTATTTTTGAGGAAAAAGATGTTGATGAACACGATACTGTAGCATTACCGATCATTGGTTTGGATACTGCGAGTGAGCAGGTTGTCGGAGTGGTACGATGCTATCCTTTAGGAAATGGTGATTGGATGGGTGGACGACTTGCCGTTTTACCTGCCTTTCGCGGGCGATTAGGTGCACTCTTGGTACGCAAAGCAATGGAAGAGGTGCAAAGTCGTGGCTGTCGAAATTTTTATGCCCATATTCAAGAGCAAAACGTTATGTTTTTCCAAAGGCTAGGCTGGTCACTAACTGGGAAAAGTTCTGTATTCAGCAATGTTGTCCACTATGACATGGAAGTGGTTTTTGATAATTGAAAGTAATCAGCATGGAAGGATGAGAGTATGTCTTGGCTCAATGATCTTGTCGAGAATTGGCTTGCGACTGGCGCTTTACATCAGAAGCAGGATATCCAGACCGTCTCAAATAGCTTACCGCTTAACCCTTTGGTGGATGGGCAACCTGTCTTATTAGGGGATGACGCGGCCGCTATCACTGTGGATGGGGGTTATCTGCTTTTAGCGGCCGAGGGAGTGTGGCCACCCTTGTTACGAGCCAATCCTAAATTAGCTGGTAGGTGCTGCGTCTTAACCAATGTTAGCGATATATATGCTATGGGCGGCCGTCCTACGGCAGTTGTGGATGTTCTATTTGCCTCGGACGACGAACTCGCTTCGCAGGTGCTCAGTGGGATGCAGGAAAATGCAGAGCGTTTCGGGGTACCCATCGTTGGCGGGCATTATACCAAGAACAGAGATACCTCAGCTTTGGCTGTAGCGATACTAGGTCAGGCCAAAAGGTTACTTACGAGTCATACAGCCCGACCGGGTGATCAACTTATGCTTGTTTGCAAACTAGAGGGAAGGTTGCACGATACCTTTGATTTTTGGGATTGTTCGAGCATGTGTTCACCGGAGCAACTGAGATCTGATTTGGAGTTACTCCCACTTATAGCGGAAACTGGTCTTTGTGATACGGCTAAAGATGTAAGTATGGCGGGAATTCTGGGGACAACCATCATGCTGTTAGAGACTTCAGGATATGGAGCTAGGGTAAGCTTGGACGAGATTCCTTGTCCACTCGGAGTAAATATCGAAAGGTGGTTGCGTGCCTTTCCGAGTTACGGCTTTATCTTATCTGTACGTCCACAGCAGGTTAACAATGTTCGATTAATATTTGAGGAGCGCGGTTTATGCTGTGCTTCATATGCAACCGTTCTAGAGGGCCCAGCTGTGACTGTGCACGGTCGCGGAGAAAGTAAGGTTATCTGGGATTTAAAAACACCTTTAATGGGTTTTGTCCAATCCTGAGATTTGAGGTGAAGTATGAATAAAGCATTAGAACAGCAATTGGTTGAGCTTCTAGGCTTAGATTCGGTGTCAACTGCTGACATTGAACGAATGCAATATGCCCATGATATGGCCCCAGTGCCGAGAATTTTAGGGTTAGTCTGGAAGTTCATGCCGGATGCGGTTGTACGACCGAGTTCTGCACAGCAGTTACAGCAACTAATGAAATTTGCTACTAAAAATTCTGTGCCAGTAGTTCCCCGAGGTCGATCTACGACCATGATGGGTGGCGCTTATCCAATTTATGGTGGGATATCTGTCGACATGACAGCTCGTCGAGGTATCGTCGAGCTAAATGAGTCTGCTTTAACTATTAAAGTAAAGTCTGGAACGTACTGGGAAACTGTGCTAAAATTCCTTGAAAAACGAGGGCTTACTTTGTATTGTTACCCGACCAGTGCTCCATCCTCTACTATAGGAGGTTGGATGGGCAATAGCGGAGTTGGGCTTGGCAAAGGTGGGTTGGGCATTGGTTCCTCCCAATATGGCTATGCGGCTGAAACGGTAGTTGATCTCAGCGTGGTTTTGCCAACAGGAGAATATCTAGAATCGATAGCAGCGACGCACCTAAAGGTCAAAGATTTCATAGGAAGTGATGGTGTCCTGGGTATCATGGATACAATTACTTTAAAGGTTCGTAAACTTCCGGCACGGCAGGAACCCTTTAGCTTTAATTTTAAGGATATCGAGAAGCTATGCTCAGCAGTAGAAGAGATCGCCTCACTTAAACCCTTCTTCCTGCTTATTGAAGACGAGGTTATGCTTGACTTCAAGAAACTAGCAGGGCTTCATGTGCCACAGGCTCAGAATTTGTTAACAATCATATTTGAGGGTGACGGAGCTCCATTAGAATCGAATATCCAAAAGATGCGCAAGATTATTGGTGTCTATGGAGGTCAGGAATTATCTAAAGAGATTGCTGAGCAAGAGTGGCAGGGACGTTATTATGCCATGCGTCATAAGAAAGCGGGACCAAACCTCTTAGGGGGAGAATTCAGTGCACCTATAAGTAGTTTGAAAGAGGTCATCAGACGAGTCAAGAAACTGGGAACCGCGAAAAATATCCAAATTGCCATACATGGTACGCTTGGGGTAAACGAGGTACTAGTCATGCCCCAAGTACTCAGTGATGAACGGAAAAAATTCCGTTACCTAACCATGATGTCTTTGGTCAAAGAATTAAATGACCTTAGCATTAAGTTAGGTGGTATACCGTATGGAGTAGGTTTATTCAATGCTTTTTACGCCAAAGAGATCCATGGAGCAAAATTGGCCGAACTGGTTCGGCTTAAAAAAATACTTGATCCACGAAATATTATGAACCCCGGCAAGGCTACTCATTGCTCGACCAGATTTAGGATAACTCTTCCTAAGTTTGCTTACGGCATGGGTATGCGGGGGTTAGGCCTTTTTGTAAAGCACGGCAGATAGGGGGAGAACGATTTGCTTCAAGAAAGATTACGGGCAATTGAACACAATATCTATACCTGTGCACAGTGTGCATTTTGTACTGCTACTTGCCCAGTTGCTGAACAAAAAGGGTGGGAGACGTATGGACCGCGGGGGAAAATGTATCTTTTAAAACTTTTAATTCAAAATGATATTCAGGCCAACGAGGAGATTAAAGAACGCTTCTATGCCTGTACCACGTGTAGCCGTTGCGCTAAAGTCTGCCAGACAGACTTGGAACTCGTGGAAATCTGGGAAGACGTGCGTTCTTGGCTTGTTGAAGATAATCTAGGTCCCTTAGAAGTGCACAGGGGAATAGAGGCATCTGTGGCCCAAAGCCACAATACGTACCGTGAATCTGCCGCCAAGAGAGATGCTTGGGCAGGCGATTTAAAATTGAATAGAAAGGGTAAGATTGCATTTTTTGTCGGTTGTACCTCGTCCTATAGAATGCAGCAACTTGCTCAAGATACGATGAAGATTCTACAATCCATGGGCGAAGAGATTGCGGTTTTGGGCGAAGATGAATGGTGCTGTGGTTCAGTGTTATTGAGGACAGGTCAACGACGGCAAATCAAAGAAATTGTCGAGCATAATGTCAAAGCTCTGAAAAACACCGGGGCTGAAATTGTAGTTGCCTCGTGCACGGGATGCTTTAAGACCATAAGTGGCGATTATCCGCCGATCTACGGGAGCGAACTGCCGTTTAAGATGATGCACATTTCACTGTATCTAGCTCAGCAAATCGAAAGCGGCAAGCTCAAATTTACGAAATCAATCAATGAAAAAGTAACTTATCATGATCCTTGTCACCTTGGGCTACACGCAGGGGAATATGAGGCTCCCCGAGCTATTCTAAAGGCAATTCCAGGTTTGGAACTGATTGAGATGGATAATATTCGTGAGGAATCGCGCTGCTGTGGAGCCGGAGGCGGTCTCAAGGCAGGTATGCCTGATGTTGCCTTAGCAATTGGACAAGTTCGGGTTGATGAAGCGGAAGAAACTGGGGCGAGCATTCTAGCGAGCTGCTGTCCATTCTGTAAAACAAATTTATCCCAAGCTATTGAAGCCGGGAACAAAAACTTAGTGCAAAAAGACATCACGGCGCTGGTCGTAGAGGCGATGGGTCTTGATGCTTAGGGAAGAACAACCGGTGCAGGTAAAGGCGATATGGCAGCAAGGGTACCAAGTCGAACTAAAAGCCAGGGAGCATATCTTTATCGTCGATGAACCGACGGATTCGGGCGGTCTAGATCATGGCCCGATGCCTACGGAACTTTTATTGGCCTCTCTGGCGTCATGTCTTACCTTAGCCATTCGTCATGTGTGCCTGAAGAAGCGTCTAGAACTTTTGCAACTTCAGGTTGATGTGCAAGGTGGATTCGACCGCACCAGCTTTAAGTGCGTACAATTAATGGCTGAAGTGACTTCAAGTCTTGCCCCAAAGCTTTTAAAGCAAATAGTGGACAAAGCAATAAAATACTGTTATGTAAGCAACACATTATATGACGGTTGTCAGATTTCATATAGGATTAACAATAATTAACGGATCAAATTATTTAAAAGCTATACCCAAAAAGGAGGCATAATCTTGGCGAATAGTCCAAAAAAGATAGCCGTAGTAGCGTTCGGGGGGAACGCATTATCACCTGAAATGCAAAAAGGAAGTTTTGAAGAACAGCAAGCGAATGCCGATGCTGCTTCCGAGGCAATCCTGGGAATTGCGTGCAGTGGTTATGAAGTTATTTTAGTGCATGGCAATGGACCACAGGTCGGGCAATTATTAGCTCAAAACGAGGAGTCAGCTGCCAAAATACCAATGCTGCCCTTGGATGCCTGCGTAGCAGCGACTCAGGGGACGATTGGTTTCATTCTAACAACCGCTTTACGGCAGACCTGTAAACGGCTCGGGATCGACAAAGATACGGTCACGGTGTTGACTAATGTTGCCGTTGACCCGGCCGATCAAGCCTTTCAAAATCCCACGAAACCGATTGGCGGATTTATGTCAGCGGAAAGAGCTCAGGAAATGAAAGAAAACAAGGGCTGGAAGATTATTGAGGACAGCGGCCGCGGATATCGCAGGGTGGTTCCATCGCCCGAGCCTAGGAGAATTATGGAAAGTAAAGCAATTCGCGAACTTGCTCTGGCTGGCTATATTGTAATGGCCTGTGGTGGGGGTGGAATTCCCGTTGCGAAGGTTAACGATCGATTTACGGGACTAGAAGCGGTAATCGATAAGGATTTGGCCTCCAGCCTGCTGGCAGCAGAAGTTGGCGCAGATCTCTATATTGTGCTTACAGGAGTACCACAAGTTGCCATTAACTTTGGCAAACCGAACATGCAATTGTTAGAAAAGATCACCGTGTCAGAGGCGGAAAAATATATGTCCGAAGGGCATTTTCCACCGGGCAGTATGGGGCCAAAGATTAGTGCGGCCTTAAAGTTTATTTCCTGCAGTGCGAAAGAGGTCTTAATCACTACAGCAGAAAAGCTGGAGGCTGCTTTAGAAGGACAAAGCGGTACTTACATTGTTCCTGATGCAAAATGATCGTAAGGAGGAATAATTAATGGCTACCTATGAGTTGTTTTCTCAAAAATTAAAGACGGTTAACATAGGGTTACCTTCCTTTGGTGAAGACTTAATAACCCAGGAAGTGGAAACAGTTTTAGTCGATTGGCAAATCCCAGCAGGGGGTAGTACCGAATTGGTGAATGCCCTTAAAGTTATCGAGAATGCCGAAGTAGAAGAAGCAAACAAACTGACAGTAGAAAGAATGCTCAGCGGGGAACCTGTTCTGATTGGTATGGAGCGGGCACAGGATGTAATTCTCGGAATGGGCCCCCGGAGTATCTTTCATTCTGGTCCACCATTAACTTGGGAACGGATGTGCCCAGGGGTACAGCGTGCGGTACTGGGAGCTATCATTTTCGAAGGATGGGCCAAGGATCGGGAGTCCGCACTAGAGGTCGTAAAGAATAATGAAGTGGAATTTTCCCCGAATCACTTCCATGGCGCTGTGGGACCTATGACAGGTATTATTTCCCCATCGATGCCTGTATGGGTAGTTGAAAATCGTACATTTGGCAATCGAGCTTATTCCACCCTGAATGAGGGTAAAGGAGTAACCCTGTGGTATGGTGATTTCGATGATAGCACGATTGAAAAGCTTAACTGGTTTAGAGAGGTATTTGGACCCAGTGTGAAAAAGGCCTTAGACAAACAAAGTGGCACTATTAATCCTTTTAATCTGGTTGCTCAAGGGTTGTCAATGGGGGACGAAGTTCACGTACGTTGCCAAGCAACGACCGCCTTGCTCATTAAGGAACTTGTTCCGCTTTTAGCCGACGCTGGAGTCGAAGGTTCAGATATAGCAGCAATGGTGCGTTTCATGGCTAGGAATAACACCTTTAGCTTGAATCTCGCAATGGCCGCATGTAAGTCCGTAATGGATGCAGCTCATGGTGTGCCGAATAGCACGATTGTAACGGCCATGACTCGTAACGGTACCGATTTTGGCCTCAGGGTTGGTGGATTAGGTGATCAATGGTTTATCACAGATGCTCCTGCTTTAGAAGAATGCCTCTATTACGCTGGCTTCAGTGTTGAAGACGCAGTGGCTGATATTGGAGACAGCTCTATTATTGAAACCACCGGTTTTGGTGGGATGACCTTCGCGAGTGCACCAACCATTGCTTCTTTTGTTGGAGGCGGTGTTAAAGACGCTATCGAATTGAATAAACAGATGGCTTCCATAACCTATGGTAAAAATAAAAACTTTGCTATTCCAAACATGGATTTTGCCGGTTCACCTACGGGGTTGGATATTCGTAAAGTTGTAGGCTCGCGGATTGTACCGATTATTGATACTGGAGTCATTCATAAGGATGCAGGTATCGGGCAAATTGGGGCCGGCGTGGCACATGCTCCGATAAACGTTTTTGAACAGGCAGTGCTGGCTATGGCCAAAACGATGTCTACGAAACAATAAGGGGTGGCAACATGAGTGTTAAAAATTTAATTAAAACAAATAGTTATCAAGACTCTGTGCGTTTGATGCGAATTTCTGGGCAATTGAAGAAAGTAGCTGGGGTTGTGAACGCCTCAGTGATGATGGCTACCGATGCAAATAAGCGTGTTTTGGAAATGGCAGGTTTACTAGGCCCTGAGGCAGCTGCGGCTGGAGCCAACGACTTGGTCATCGCAGTTGATGCGAATACAGCCGAGGCGATCGACGAAGCGATCCAAGCGGCTGAAAATGCTTTGGTGGAATCCTCTAGCGGAGGATCGGTTGAAGTCCAGAAGGCTAAGAGCTTAGAACTAGCTCTCGAAGAAATGCCGAGCGCAAACATGGTCACGATATCGGTTCCAGGTGCGTTTGCTAAAATCGAGGTAGCTAAAGCGCTATCTAAGGGTTTGAATGTTTTTCTCTTCAGTGACAATGTCACGATTGAGGAAGAGGTTGAACTGAAAAAAATGGCCCTTGATAAAGGTCTGCTCATGATGGGGCCGGATTGCGGCACATCGATTATTAATGGTGCATGTCTAGGTTTTGCTAATGTAATCAACCGTGGCAATATCGGAATCGTTGGTGCTTCCGGTACAGGTGTCCAGGAAGTGACCTGTCAGATTGAACGCTGGGGTGGCGGCTGTTCTCAGGTTATCGGAGTCGGAGGACGTGACTTAAAGGAAAAAGTAGGCGGACTTATGTTCCTAGAAGTTATGCGCAAACTGGACGAAGATCCAGCTACAGAAGTCATCGTCTTGATCTCTAAACCACCGGCCCCATCCGTTATGACCAAAGTACGTGAAACGCTTAGCCAACTGAAGAAACCAGTGGTTGTCAACCTCTTAGGAGGAGAACCGCCAGCTAATCCAGTTCCTAATGAACATTTTGCTGGAACGTTGGAAGAAGCAGCAGCCATGGCTGTAGCTCTGGCCAATGGCACAAATCCGCTTGCTTGGCTCGATGACGTAGCCAAAGTGGAAATGGATATCGTAATGAAAGCAGAGGATATATCTTATAGCTTTAGCCCTGAACAAAAATATGTGCGTGGGTTATTTTCAGGCGGCACTTTATGCTATGAGGCTATGCTTCTCATGCAAAAGGTCATTGGCCCCATTAACTCCAATGTGCCATTGAAACCAGATCAAAAACTGGCTGATTCTCTTATTAGTGTGGGAAATACTTGTATCGATCTAGGCGAAGACGAGTTTACAGTCGGACGGCCGCACCCGATGATTGATTTTCAATTACGCAACGAATGCATTTTAATCGAAGCTGCTAAACCTGAAACCGCGGTTATTTTACTTGATGTCGTATTAGGTTATGGATCGAATGCCGACCCTGCAGCAGAATTAGTGCCGGTCATTAACGAAGCTCGTTCCAAAGCCCGGGAGAGTGGGCGTAACCTGCAATTTGTAACTTATGTATGTGGGACAGATAAAGATCCACAAGGAATGGAAGAGCAAGTTGAGAAACTTCGGGAGTGTTGCGCGGTGGTGCTTCCTACGAACGCTCACGCTGCATTGTTGGCGGCTTACATTGTAGGCAGAGTAGCCAAAGACGCATCACGCTAGGAGGAAAGTCCAATGCTAAAGATTGCGATCCTCACTTATTCGACCAAACCGCGCGGCGGTGTTGTACATTCCCTTTGCTTGGCTGAGAATCTGGCAAGACGCGGGCACGAGGTACGCATCATAGCCTTGGATAAAAAAGAGGGGAGCGGATTTTTCCGCACCCCGGAGGTACCCTGTGATATTATTCCGTTTGGTTCTCTACCTGAAAATGATTTTGATGCCAAGATAGCTGCCTACATCCAAACCTATACTGACTATTTTGTGGCAGGCAATGCGAAGGGGTTTGACATCTACCATGCAGAGGACTGTATTTCTGCGAACGCCCTGGTTAATTGGCGCCAAAGCGGGGCTGATTTCCCTTTAGTACGTACGGTACATCATTTGGATGATTTCACGTCCCCTGTCTTGGTCAACTGCCAAAATAAGTCTGTTCTTAGTCCAGATTGCCATATCGCAGTAAGCGAATATTGGCAGAAACGACTGGCTGCGGAATATGGCGTGAATGCCCGGGTGATACACAATGGTTTAGATACTAAACGATTTACCCCTGCGAAAAAAGGAGTAAATCCTAAAAAGAAATTTGGGTTGGCTAACAAGTTGGTCTTTTTGACCATTGGCGGGATTGAACCCCGCAAAAATACAAAGAAGCTGCTTGCGGCCTTCGTCCATGTGCGCAAGTATTTCGCAGAATCAGGGAAGCAGGCTGTCTTAGTGATTGGCGGTGGTCAGACCCTGTTTGATTATCGAGATTACCGCCAGGAATTTTTCCAAATGGTTGAAGATTATGACCTCAAAATGGGGGAAGACGTCATCAATCTTGGCGTATTAAAAGAAGAGGAAGTTCCTTTGCTTTATCAGGCAGCAGACTGTTTTGCCTTCCCGTCCGCACAAGAAGGATGGGGCTTGGTGGCCTTGGAAGCCCTTTTGTCGGGTATTCCGACCGTGGTATCAGAAATACCCGTCTTTCATGAATTTCTCACGCCAGGGAAAGACGCTTTGTTCATAGAACCGGACAATGTTCAGCAGTTCGCGGCAGCTATGATCGAGACTATCGTCAATAGGGAACAGCGACGTGGTCTGATTAGCGGAGGGCTCTTGGCGGCCTACAACTTTAGTTGGGAGGATACGGCACGCAAGCATGAACAGTTCTATCTAGAAATTCTAGAAGGGCGGAAAAGCAATATGCCCGATGGTTAACCGCCTGTACCAAGGACGCAGCCGGAGTATAAACTGGCGCCGGACATAATGCCGAGGAGTTGATCAAAACCTGAACTGGCTCCAACAGCTGATAAGTCCACGGCCGCCTGGATAAGGGAACTCTTGGTTTGGGTAGCGCAAAATAAAGCGACTACCATATTTTCCATCAGTTCGCTACCCGTTTCCCTGGCTGCGAATAAAAGCATCTGGTAACTTAAATCGTTCGTAAGTCCAGGGGCTAGTCCGATCACCGTGTTACTCAGTTCGTTTTGAGCTAACGTAAAGGATTCCGGTAATAATTTGGCGGCAGCAGCTAAACTCAGCAAGAGTCCAGCCAAGTAATCGTCACCGGATGGGGTAAGTCCAGGCCCTAGTCCAATGAGAGATGATGCAGATTCTTTGATGCTCGTTCTATCGGCTGTGCGTAAGGCGGGTAACAGGCTATTAATAGCTTGTCCGGCTAGAAATGTCACAGGATCTGTGTTTGAAGGTGGCAAATAAGTTCCACTTCTTAAGGATTCAAGGTGAGGAAAGAGTTTAGTTAGGCCGGAAGACGTTGAGTTTGTTAGGTTTACCCATCTTCCCACTTCCACTAGATTCGCTTTTATCTGACTAAGGGGGAGCGGAGCCCCAAAATGGGCTATGGGAGACTCCCATAAGGTTGCATTCTTTAAGGATACTGAGAGACTCCCGATGTTAAGCATCGTGAGATCTGAATCTAAGCGTACTAAGGTTCCAGGTTCAATACCATAGTGGGTAAAGTCGGAAGTGACTGGAAGACTGGTGACGATATTAGCTGGGCCATTACTGACATCAACTCGTGAAATACTTGATAAGTTACCGTCTGGCCAGACAATGTTAATCACCCGCCGAAATACAGTATGGACTTTACCCTTTTTCATATCGCCGTTTAGGCTTCGAAATGCCGACGGTCCAATGCTCACAGCCTTCAGAGGATTGAGAAACACGTCTACACCTTCCTTACGTTCTAATCAACTTCAGAAAATGGAAAAAAATTTACATGAAGTAATTTCTTCTATGGTACGCCTTTTATAGTCAACGGGCAACTCCAAGTTTGATAACTAAAAGGAGATTAAGCCACTCGTAGAGATAAGAGATTATGCAGTGGTCGTTGGAACCTGCCCAGATAGATGGACTTGGCAGCAGCCAAAGCAATTTCTACTGTGTTTGTAACAAGCGGGCTGATGTTGATCTTTTCGAAATTACCGAATCCTTCGCAGCGCAGAGGTCAGCGGTAGGTATAGAGTTGAATTTGGATTGGCAAAAAGTCTGTGCATGGAGGTACTTTGGCATATGGTCATTCCTTGGGAGCTAGTGAAGCAATTCAGTTAGTCCGTCTCATTCATGCCTTGCATCGATACGGTGGACGATATGGAATCGCGAGCTGTTGAGCAGGGGGGAGTTAGCGCAGCAATCCTGGTTGAGAGGTGTTGACAGACCTTGCCTAGTTATCTGAAGTTATCTGTAATTCCCTTGAATTGTGGCAAGCTGCATATGGAACGAAGTCGTTTTAACGGTAGACCCAACGATTCGATCCTAGAACTGCCGGTATTTTGCTTTCTTATCCTTCATTCCCAAGGGTGTATGTTATTTGATACGGGTCTGCCCGCGGAACTCTGGTCAGGTAGGTCTAGTATGGAATTGAACCCTGGACTGATTGCCACGCACGGGAGCAGCGGCGGACTAGTGAGGGAAATTGAAGGCCAGGGCTACTCTCTCGAGGATATATCTATAATTGTTAATTCACACACCCATCTCGATCATGCTGGGGGGAATAACCTAGTTGCTAGAGCGCGCTGTTACGTGCAAGATGGGGAAGACGTCAAGGGGGATTACGATTTATTTGGAGATGGGTCAATCCATTTGCTGACAACACCGGGACATTCCACTAATCATCAATCGATGCTGGTGAGAGGGAGGAACAGGCAGGTTCTATTAACTGGGGACGCTTGTTTTCGACCCGCTAATTTAATTGATCTTAAGCCACCGCTGATTCTGGAGAACAGAGAACAAGCCTTGCGGTCCTTGAAAAGACTGAGAGATATAAGTAAAGCAAGTGCGACTGTTGTTTTAACGAGCCATGACCCGTTAGCTACAGGGGAGAAGATTGTACTTTAGAAATTGGGGGAATATGAGATGAAAGTGAAAAAACTTTGGCAAGTAACTCTAACATTCGTTTTAGTTACTTTGGTGCTCAGTGGTTGTACGCCCCAAAAACAGGCAGCGCAAACAGAACCAAAAACACAACCAGGTACCATTCACTTCGTTCAAACGAATGCAGCGAATATGTTAACACAGTTGAAGACAGGTGAAATTGATGCCTTCGTGGCTTGGGAACCTGTCAATGCTCAAGCCGTGACAGAAGGAACTGGCCGTTATCTCGTTCAATCAGGGACTTTGGCACCTAATCATCCCTGTAGTATTCTGGCTGTGGCAGGGACTGAAGGGGACGAGGATTTGGCTCTCGCTTTAACTTGGGGCAATGTTCAAGCAGTCAACTTCATTAATAATAAGGACAACCAGGAAAAGCTGATTAAATATGCGATGGATTTTTCAGGCAGGGATCGCAAGGCTGTTGTCGAAGGGTTGGCTCACACTAAATATGTAAGCTTTCCGGACCTTCAGCAGTTCGAGGCATTCTACCGTGGCTTGCGTCAAAATGGTTCCTTGATAAAGGATTCAAAGACCTTGGGTTATCAGGATGATCATGCCTTTTTCCAAGATTTCTTGAATAGCAAATATATCGATCGTGTTAACGCAGAGTTGAAAGAAGATCCATCTTGGATCCCCCCAGCAGTTAATAGCAATCGCCAAGTCATCCTAGGTTATGTCAATCAAGACATGCATCAAATTCAAGGCTATATTGCAGCCCAAGAAGGCTATTATAGCAAGGTTGGGCTGGTGCCTGGGCGTAATCTGCAACTCAAAGGTTATGCTAACGGAGTTGCAGTAATGGAAGCCTTCAAAGTAAAAGAGTTGACAGCATCTTATCTCGGCGGAGCGCCAGCCGTATTGAGACGGCTTAATGATGGAATTGCAATCCGGGCCATCGGTGGCTCTAACAATGAGGGTTCCGCGATTGTAGTAGGTAAGAATTCGCCAATTCAGTCCGTTAGTGATTTAGCAGATAAGACAGTGGCAATTCCCGGCTTGGGGACAGTACAGGGGTATATTTTGGATCTGGCAGCACGCCAGAATAATTTGCGCTTACAAGCAAAGTAAGTACGTGGTTAGTTATAAAGGAGAAAATACTATGAGTCGGCTTACTACGGATCAGAGCACTAAGACTGAATCAAGTATAATCCGGCGAAGTTGGCAAGGCGGACTACATGTCAAGTTACCGGGTTGGGAAAGGTTAGCATCGGGGTTGGTTGGCTTGTTCGTCTGGCAGACCTTTGCTAGCCTTGAAGTCGTTACATCACCCTACATATTGTGGCAAAAATTTATTAATCTATTGATTAAGGGTGATCCGCTTTACAATTTGACATTGATCCAAATGATTTGGACTAGCCTTGCGACCCTCCTTGTAGGGGCAGGATTAGCTTTTGCTATTGCTATTCCATTGGGAATCATGTTGGGCTATTTTCGTGGCTTGAATCGTTTTTTAGGATTATACATCAGTTTATGCCGACCGATTCCTCCGATGGCCTGGATTCCCGTAGGGTATATTTTATTTGCACAACTGCCACGACCAACACTTTGGGTACAAATAATGGTGGTTTTTGTGGGATCTTTTTTTCCGTGTTTTAACGCAACTGCCCATGCAGTCCAAAGCGCTGACCCCGTCCTTATTGAAGCAGCTCAGACACTTGGTGCGAGACGCCAAAGTCAGATTCTCGTTAAAGTACTGCTACCGTCTGTCGTACCTGCTGTAATTTCCGGCGTTCGGAGCGGTCTTGGCGTAGGATGGATGTGTATTATCGGCGCGGAGTTTGTCGGCGGTCGAATGGGGATAGGGGCTTATATCTGGTCGGTTTATAATATCGGGGGTAGGATGAGCGAAATTATGATTGCTATCTTATCCGTTGGCCTCATCGGATATCTAATGAATGAGGGGATAAATCTTATTGGGCGGAGGATAGCACGTTGGTACTCATGGTAGAAAATGTGGATAAAGAAATTAATGGGGAAAATGTGTTGGAGGGAATCTCCTTTAGTCTGGAGGAGGGAGATTTCGCCTGCTTAACTGGACCTAGCGGCTGTGGCAAGACAACATTACTACGCCTTGTCGCTGGTCTTATCCAACCCTCGTTCGGCCGTATTTGCTTGAATGGTAGTCTAGCTGGAACGAAACCGGATAGCGGTTATGTCTTTCAAGAAGGAGCTCTCTTTCCCTGGCTAACCGTTACGCAAAACGTCACTTTCAGTCTAAAATTACGGGGAATATCCCCAAAAGAAACGAGAGATTTAGTTCAAGACGTTCTCAATTTAGTTGAGCTTAGCGGTTTTGAAGATTATTATCCAAAGGAACTTTCCGGAGGTATGCGCATGCGGGTTGCCTTAGCAAGAGTTCTGGTATACCAGCCGAAGCTAATTCTTATGGATGAACCGTTTGCCGCATTGGATTCTCGTACCCGGAATAAATTACAGAGCGATATGGTCGCATTATGGCAGCGACTAAAACCAACAATTCTTATGGTGACACACAATATCGATGAGGCAGTCTATTTAAGCAACAAAATTATCGTTCTCTCTGGACGACCGGGTCGGATACTAGAGCAGATTAATGTTGCGATGGATCGGCCGCGTGAACGAACAGAAAGACCGTTTAGTCTAATTAGAAAGCAGGTTTTATCTTTGTTAGGGGAATAAGAGGTAGCAGGAGTCTTAAGGCAGTTAGTCTAGAGCATCAAAGGAAGTGACGTTGCTTCTGCAATCGTGCGGAAATGACGATAAAATCAAGCAATTGAGCAACAGCAAAACCCAGAAACTGAATATTGTACTGGTAAATACTAAGAAATAAACACATCTTCCCTTTTTGGAAAGATGTGTTTATTTCAATAGTGGCCTTTTACTTTGCTTTACATGAAACCATCCATATTACACCGAATTTATCAACAAATTTACTAAATAAAGGGCTAAAGAACGTTTCTTGCAATTCCATCTCGATCTTGCCACCTTCAGATAGTGCTTCAAAGGTTGCCTTTGTTTCATCTTTAGTATCAAATTCTAAAGAAAACGAAATATTATCTCCAACATTATAGGGTGAATTAGGAAAAGTGTCTGAGAAACGAATGACATGACCGTTCTTTCTTAATTCTGCATGCATAACGAGGTTTTTAACATTCTCAGGTACAGGATAAGCTGGATTTGGTGGTGCGTCGCCAAAATGCATTATTTGACTTTCTCCACCAAGAACTTTCTGATAGAATTTTACGGCTTCTTCACAATTCCCGTTAAATGCAAGATAGGGTACTAACCAATCATTCATGGTAAAGCCTTCTTCCTCTATTTAATGTTGATATTATGTACGATATTCACTTGATTAGACATTCTATAGTTAAAAGATAGTTCTTTCAAGGCCGAATTACTTTTAGGGATTTTTTCATATCGACAGTCGAAGTTGCACGGGGCTTGAGAGAGGTAAGTAGTTTCCCAAATAACCCCACAGCTTTTGTCTAGGACATGCCTTATAATAAAAGTGTAACTCAAGAGTCAAGCTTGAAGGGGGCGAAATTAACTATGCGGATTTTACATACATCAGATTGGCATCTCGGTCGTATGCTCGAGGGGCGAAGCAGGATTAATGAGCAAGCAAGGTTTATCGATGAGCTTTGTGCGATTGTGGAAGAAGAAGAGGTAGATCTTGTCTTGATCGCAGGGGATGTCTTTGATACGGTAAATCCACCCGCCATCGCGGAGGAGTTATTTTATGACGCTTTGAATCGATTGTCTGCCGGAGGAGAGAGGGCGGTCGTGGCCATTGCAGGGAATCACGATAACCCTGAGCGGCTTTGTGCGGCAAGTCCTCTGGCGGTAAGGCACGGGATTACGTTGTACGGCCTTCCGAAAGAAATCTTAGAGCCTAGTCTCCTGGTACAACCGAATCAGAGAAGGGTTGTTAGGGGTGCAGCAGGGCTTGGGTGGGCGGAATTACATATTCCCAATTGCGCAGATCCGGCAATTGTGGCCATGCTCCCATATCCTTCCGAGTCACGGCTCAATGAAGTGTTAAGTCAAAGTTTAGATGAAGAAATCTTACGTCAAGAATATTCAAGGCGCGTACAAGAATTATTCTCCTCGTTTAGTAAGCAGTTTCGCCCGGATGCGGTTAACCTGGCAGTAAGCCATCTCTTCGTACGAGGTGGCCTGGAATCTGAGTCTGAGCGCCCAATCCAATTGGGAAGCGCCCCGACCGTCGAAGTTGAAGCAATGCCGTCGGGCGCCCAATATGTAGCTCTAGGTCATTTGCATCGTGCTCAGGCTGTCAAAGGGGCCGCTGTGCCGACAAGATACTCCGGCTCACCGATCGCTTATAGCTTTTCAGAAACAGGGTATGCCAAATCCGTAATTTTAGTCGAGGCGTTTCCCGGCCAAGCGGTAAGCACTCGAGAAATATTCTTAAATGCGGGTTATCCGCTTGTCAAATGGCAGGCCAAAGAAGGGTTAGCTCAAGTACAGCACTGGATCGATGAGGGGAAGGATCTTCATGCTTGGATTGATCTAGAGGTTTCTTTGACCAAGGCACTTCTACCTCAAGAGATCCATCTCTTACGGCAGCAACGAGAACGTCTCATCAATATTCGCCCTGTTTTTCCTGAAACAGAACAAATCATTGCAGAGTCACGCTCTAAATTGCCAATCGATGTGCTCTTTCGCAAGTTTTATCAGGATAAAACCGGAGGGGCTGAGCCGGAACAGGAATTGGTTTCTCTGTTTTTGTCATTAATTGATCCAGACAAAGATTCTGAGTGTCAAACGGTCCAGGATGAGGAGGCAGAGACTGCATGAGACCGATTCTTTTAAGAATAGCAGGCTTAAACAGCTTTAGAGAAGCTCAAGAGATTGATTTCCAAAAACTTTGTGAAACAGGCGTTTTTGGAATTTTTGGCTCAACCGGAAGTGGGAAATCCACGATTCTTGATGCTATCACGCTCGCACTTTACGGTACAGTCGAACGAGCTGCCAACAATACGCAGGGGATCCTAAATCATGCGGAAGCACAGCTCACGGTGGAATATTCGTTTTCCTTAGCTTTAGGGGGCAAACGGGTAATTTACCGGGCCGAACGCGCGTATCGACGCTCAGGGGATCGGACGGTAAAGGCTTCCACCTGCCGCCTGGTTGAAATATCTGATGGCATAGAAAGCGTCTTAGCTTCAAAGGCCGATGAGATGACGAAGAAAATAGAGGGAGTATTGGGACTTACTGTGGAAGACTTTACCCGAGCAGTTGTTCTTCCCCAAGGAAAATTCGCAGAGTTTCTAACCATAAAACCCAAGGATCGGCGGCTTATGCTTGAACGCTTGTTTTCCCTTGAAGCTTATGGGAGAGAACTTTCAGCTCGACTATCAGACCAACTAGGGAGTACAGAATACGACTTACATGGTGTAGATCAACGGCAACAGGGCTTGGGGGATGCTTCTGAAGGGCGGGTCAAAGCCGCCGAAACGGACTTACTAGCGGCTAATGTAACATCCGCAAGTCTTGCTGAGGAATTGAAAGACCTTAAACAACAGTATGATGTGGCGAAGGAACTATGGGGTCTTCAAGAACAGTTACGTCAAATACAAGAAAAAGAGACTCAGCTGTCAGGGGCACAAGCTAAGATGGACAGTATGGCTGAGCGTTTAAATCGAGCAGAACGTGCGGAGACGATTCGTGCGTACCTGGATGAACTACGCCTTTCAGAAGAACGATTCAAGGGAGCCAAAGAGCATGTTGAAGAGGCAGATAAGAATCTCAAAGTGGCGAGGCTCGCTAAAGAAACGGCTGAAGGGAAATGGTCTACGGGAAACCAAGAACGACTAGAGGTCGAGCCTCACTGTTTACGCAGATTAGAACAGCTCGAACAAGCTAAGAGCTTAGAAGTCGATATTCAGGTGCGTCAAGAACGTTTGAACAATTCACGTCTCAAATATGGCGAGCTTGATCGAACTCGCAAGGAATTGGAGAAGAAGATTGAAGTTGCCAAGGCGCAAAAGGTGGAAATTCAAAATCAACAGCTCGATGTGAAAATCGATTTAACCAAAGTCACAATAGATCCTGCGCAGCGGACGCGGGTCAATGCCTCGGCCCAAGCTTTAGAGGGGTTTGAGATGGTCTCCAAGCAAGTGGACGATTTACAAAGAGACCTAGCAAAGAACGCGGCGGAAAGGGAAAATCTGAAAGATCGGATGAATTCCTCGGCGGCAGAAGTACAGACCGCACGGGGATCTGTGGAACAGTTGAAAGAGACCTTGGCAGATAGGTTGCAAAATCCACCGCTTCGAGAGGAACTATTGAGTGATCAAGCTCAGAAACTTGAACGCTATCGTCATAGGATTGCCAATGTTGGCCGGGCTGAGCAAGAAATGATAGAGGAGCAAGCTCGCCTATTAAAACTTTCGGCGGATCGCCAAAGGGTTCAAGTCAGCGTGGAAAGCGGGGAGATGCAACAAAACGAGATTTTGGCCGCTGTTCAAAAGACCCTTGATTCTGTCGAGAGGAAAACGTCGGAAGTTAGGTCTCTAGAGCAAAAAAATCTTGCCGGATTACTTGTTGCAACTCTGGTAGAGGGGAAAGCTTGCCCAGTCTGTGGCTCTTCCCATCATCCTGAGCCTGCTCAAAGTTTAACTGATGCCTATTTAGATAGGGCAAGGCAGGAACTGGAGCAGGCCTCCCAAGAACTCCAATCATGGGAGGGGAAAAGGGCTAATAGCTCGACCAGTTTGGCCGTGGCTAAGGCTCAGCTAGTTTCAATTCAGGAGTCCGAGCAAACCCAGTTCGATATTTTGGAAGTTAAGAAACATGCCATCGTGAATTATCGCAGGGAATTACCTGAACTTGATCGTGGCAAGGATATTCAGACATTAAATGCCCAATTAGCCGAACAAGAATCCAATTTGACAAAGGATAGACGACGATTAAGCCAATGGCATACCCATCAAGAGGAGTTGAATCGTCAGTTAGAGGATGCTCTGCAAAAATTAGCAGACGTGGACAAAAAACTGCAAAGCACTCATGCCCAAATAGCTTCTACAGAGGGCGTTGGAAAAGAAATCCTTCATCGCCTCAATCAACTGTTGGAAGAAAAAACCCGACGAAAAGAACACTTGGATACTTTGCGCGGAGAGATTCCCTCTACGGAAATTCCTGTAATGCAAAAACAATACGCAACCTGGGATCAGACGATGACAACCTTAAATCTGAAGTTAACCAGACTTGAAGAAGGTTTGAAAGGATCGGATGAGGCCCAGCAACGACTCCTTCAGCAGAAGACGGAGTGCGAGTTGGAACTCCAAAATCTAAAGACGGTTGGAAGTGAGGCTGCTCGTGATCTAGCAGAGCTGAAGATTAAATGTGACGTACTGACCGAGGGGAAACCAGCACTAGAACGGATTGAGAAGGTTCAACAAACTTTAGAGCTAGTAACGAGAACTGAGGAAACATTGAAAGCCGCCTATGAAGTGTCCAAAGAGGTATGGATTCAGGCAGAACAGACTCTAGCCATTAACCATAAGACGCTAGAACTATCGCGAGAAGGATTTGAAGTGGCCCAGTTCAAACTGGACCAGGGTCTAAAAACAGCACAATTCTTGACAGTGTCTGAGGCACAGAACGCTTTATGTAACGCCGCCGAACGGCAAACTATGGACCAGAACCTCTTGGCTTTTCGGCAAGACGTTCTCATCACTAAGCAAAAACGTGAAGCGGCGGAAGAGCGACTTATGGGACGCAGCCTTCGTCCGGAGGAATGGCTAGCTTGGCCGGTTCTGATTAAGAAAGTGGAAAACTCCTATACTGAAGCGATGGAGAGTCGTGGTGCTGCACAACAAAGGGTGGAGAAACTGAAGGAGGAGCATGAAGAGTGGGTGCGTCTGGAGCGGCAAAGACAAGTCTTAAGCCACCGCCGAGGCCTGCTTAAACGCTTGCAAACCGTTTTCAAAGGGAATGCTTTCATTGAGTTTATGGCCCAAGAACAGTTGACTAACGTATCCTTAGATGCCTCCGAACGCTTGCGGCAGTTAACGAACCAGCGTTATGCCCTGGAAGTAGATGCAGAAGGTGGTTTCATCATGCGCGATGATGCCAACGGTGGGGTTCGCCGACCCGTGAGCAGTCTATCCGGAGGGGAAACCTTCCTTACCGCATTAGCACTCGCATTAGCCTTGTCCACTCAAATCCAGCTCCGTGGAGAATCCCCGCTGGAGTTCTTCTTTCTGGATGAAGGATTTGGAACACTTGATGCCAATCTTCTCGAAACAGTGATGAACACACTAGAGGTACTTCATCTTCAAAATTTATCAATCGGAATTATAAGCCATGTTCCTGAGTTGAAAAATCGCCTCGCCCGTCGATTGGTGGTTACTCCCGCCGAAGCGGGCGGTGCAGGAAGCAAGGTTCAGTTAGAAATGGCGTAACAATCGTTTCAATAATGTGAAGTAAAAATGAATTAAAGATACTTGATTTGGGGATAGCTAGGCTATTCCTTTTTTAAGATCTTTTTAGCGAAAATTAGCATTTTTAATTTGGAATATGCAAAAAAGGATTTGATTTTGAAACATAAAGACTTGACTAAATATTTCAAAAAAGTCATACTGTTTAATATAGACACTTCTGAAACGTAGTTTTGGTTGCCGAAACTGTGGTTCTTAATTAAAGATCGTTGTTGTTAACTAAGAAAGTAAGCATTTAAAATGAATAACCTATATCCGGGTGGTTCATAAAATGTTGTCAGAATGGAGAATTATTTGTGGCAGAGAAGAATGTACAAACGCTTGAACGCTCACTTGATGTACTAGAGGTATTGGCTCAGGCGGAGGAACCGTTAGGGGTTACGGAAATTGGAAATCGAATTTGTTTGCACAAAAGTACAGTCCATCGGATTTTGCAAACGTTATGCTACCGTGGCTATGTCGAGAAGGACAGAGAAAATGAACGTTATCAATTGGGCATCAAAATTGTGGAATTAGGAATTCGTTTTTTCAATGATTTGGAAATTCGTAAAGTAGCAGCCCCTGTCTTAAATGATTTAGCAAAACTATTGAATGAAGTGGTTCACCTAGTGCTTCCTGATGATGGAGAGATCGTTTATATCGATAAGGCAGAAAGCTCTCATGTAGTGAGCATGCATTCCAAAGTAGGTCGTAGGGCCCCCATGCACTGTACAGCCGTGGGGAAAGCGCTGCTTTCAACCTTGCCGGAAGAGGAAGTTCGGCATATTCTGGAGACAAAGGGGATGACCCGCTATACTCCTCATACAATTGTCGACCCGGATGCCTTGCTGATGGAGCTAGGAACAATCAAGGAAAGCAAGATATCGGTTGAAACTGAAGAAAACGAGATAGGAATTATTTGCCTTGGAACTCCTGTCTTCGATTATTCCGGACGGGCGATAGGGGCAATCAGTGTCTCTGGGCCAGCTAGTAGGATCGAAGAGAAGGGGATTGAGCGGATTGGCCAAGAAATGAAAAAATCTGGTGAAGAGATCTCGGGCAAATTGGGATTTAGTTTCTTTCAAAAGCCTTAGTCATTTATCCTTACTCCAGATTATTCTGAAAAAAAATTGTCTAAATTAAAATTTTCAGTGAATTTTAACTTGACGATTTAGTCACTTCAGGGGATAATAGAGTCAGAAAATAGTGAAACGTTGTTTCATTTAAAAACGGTTGAAATTTCAGGGGTTACTGAATTTATGAAATTCGTTTCATTAGAGTAATTTGTCAATTACTTAAAGGAGAGTGACGCAAATCTTTTGATAAAAGATTAACAAGTGAACTATCCTAGGATAGTTTCGAAAAAAAAGGCATAGGTAGTCAATTCATTGAATTTAAATAAGTAGAAATTGGCGAAATATTTGGTCTATCAATTCACGAAAATGCGAGCTATAATAGAAGTATGAAATTATAGTTACGCATTTAAACTGTCTATCAGGTGGTCTGACAATCTGGCAGTGAAGGAGGAAATAGCAGTGAGTGTTTTATCGGAAGTATATGAAATGTTAAACACATGTAACAAGTGTGGTGGTTGCCATACAGCTTGTAAGACCTATAAATTGACTGGGTCAGAGGAAATGTCTACACGCGGAAGAATCCAACTCATCAAAGCTGTCGCCGATGGGAAATTAGAGCCTAATCAAGAGTATGAAGATGCTATCATGAGCTGTCTGTTGTGTGGAGAATGTGCAGTAACTTGCCCAAACGGTGTACATGGCAATGAACTTGTCATGGCTGCACGACGAGATCTAAAACTAAGAAAAGGAATCAAGCCATTTGCTAAGTCTTTTGCTTTAAATACTTTAGCAAGTCCGAAGAGGTTGGGCATGGGATTCAGTCTTTTCAAAGGAGTGGGCAAAAGTGTCCTCAATAAAATTGATGGACTGGACTTTTTTCGAGGTATTGATATTCGAAACTTCCCTACTGCCCAAAGACCATTTTTGGAGCAGGTCCCAGAGAAGATTACCGTGCAACATCCGAAGCATAAAGTCGGATTTTATGTAGGCTGTTTTCTCAATTACTCCTTAGACCAAACCGCTCATTCTGTTGTTAAAGTGTTAACCAAAAATGACTGTGAAGTTATTATTCCAAAAGAACAAGTGTGCTGCGGTCTTCCGCAATATGCCTATGGAGACTTCGAAACAGCGAAAAGAAACGCCCGCAAAACTATTGATACCTTTTTAGATAAGTATAGAGATGCCGAAGTTGTTCTTACTGCATGCGCGTCTTGTGCTGCGATGCTTAGACATGATTATCTAACGCTCTTTGCCGATGAGCCGTCGTATCTGTCAAAAGTAAAATTATTTTCTGAAAAGGTGGTAGAGTTTTCGGAATATATGGCAAAGATTGGTGTTGATCAGAGCAAACTTCATAATCCAAGTCCTCTGATAGTCACTTATCATGATCCTTGCCACATGGTTCGGGGCCTTAAGGTAACAAAGCAGCCTAGGCAATTGTTGCAAATGATTCCTCGGGTTGAATATAAGGAAATGTTTGAAGCCAACCGTTGTTGCGGGGCAGCCGGTTTAATACAAGCCTTCTATCATGAGGTATCAACAGATATCACAGTTCAGAAGACACAAAACATAAAGGATACCAATGCGGATTTGGTGGCTACAAGTTGCCCGGCTTGCATGTTGAGACTTCAAGGAGGTATAAACAAGGCCGGTCAAAAACAAAAGGTTATGCATGTAGCCGATTTAATGGCCAACGCTTACGAAGACTAATTGAACGTAAGTTAGTAACTTTGTATATGATCTGTGGTCTGACCATCACAACTCATCACGGTCTGGAAGATAATTAAAAATTTCCCTTTGCGGAACATGCTGACCGCAAGTTCTAGTAAATGAGTGGAAGGGCGGGTAGTCATGAGTAACGTCAATATCAGTAAGTTAAAGGGGATTGTCGGTGATGCCAATGTCATCGATTCCCCTTCCGAAATGGCTCAATATTTAAAAGGTCAAAGTAAGCCTGCAGTCGTCATCTTACCTGGGAATACCTCAGAAGTTTCGAAAATCGTTAAACAGGCAAATGAGCAGAATGTGAAGTTAGCGGTAGGTGGGTCAGTCGTCGATACCCAGGGGATTACGGGTGGGATCGCGATGGTTATGTCCCGGATGAACCGAATTTTAGAAATGGATCATCTAAACCTTGTGGCGGTCGTCGAACCAGGACTCCTTCATAAAGAATTTCTTCTTAAAGTTGCGGAAGCCGGATTAAACTTCCCTCCGGAGCCCTATGAAATCGAAAACAGTTCCGTTGGTGGCTGCTTTGCAATCGGAGATTCCGATTCTAAATCCTTTGAATATGGTCCTACCCGGGGTTTCCTTTTGGGGTTTGAAATGGTTCTCCCGACAGGGGAAATCCTGGATATTGGGAATAAATGTATTAAGAACGTTTCCGGTTTAGATTTCATCCACTTCGCTGTTGGAAGCCAAGGAACATTTGGGGTTTTCACCAAACTTCTGGTGAAGCTCTTACCTGCACCGGAAGCTAAAAAGGCAGTGGTTGGAACGTTCGCATCCATGCATAAGGCGAATGCGACCTTTAATACCCTGATTAAGCGAAATGTGCATCCGACCCGGATGAATCTCATCAATGCATCCCTGGCAAAAAGCGCAAAACCCGGTACGGAAGGGCAATTTGTGATTATTGATTTGCAGGGATTTAAAGAGTCGGGCAAAAACATCGCTAATGAAGTTGCAGCAGTTCTTACCTTGGGTGGAGGCTCTGATGTAAAGATCATCGAGGACGGGGTTGAGTATGATCAAGTGATCAATGGTTGGCTTAAAGTTCGCGCCGACCTCAATGCAAAACCAGAGCAAACCGTGGAGTTTACGACTGGCCCGATGAAAATGCCTCAAGCCTTGGCTCAGCTCGAAGCGCTTACAGGAGATCTAGGGGCTTATCCTGGCGTAATTGTCGAAGGACTTCTTGGATATGTGTGTTTGGCTCTACCCGAGGGAACCGATAAACTTGATTTAGCCAGGAAAGTGAATAAACTGGCGATGTCCCTAGGTGGGAGCGTGAAGGGCCTCTTGGGTCATAAGCTCAAAGCTGAAGTTTACAATGATGCGGAAATGTGGAAGCAAACCACAAGTTTGCTCCGTGAACTGCGTCAACAATTTGACCCCAAAGGGATTCTCAACCCTGGGGTAAGTCTAGAGGCTTAAGAAGAAGGAGGTCTTAATATGTTAAGCCAAACGGTTGTTAAGCGGTTGAAGGAAATTGTTGGGGCGAAAAACGTGGTTACAGACAAAGTTGGTCTGTTGACCTATGGTTATGACGGAACGTTATTAGCTGGTGAAGCATTAGGAGTCGTTTCTCCGCAAACAACGGAACAAGTCGTTGAAATCGTCAAATTGATGAACGAGCACAATATTAAACTTGTTCCCCGGGGTGCTGGTACGAATGAGAGTGGTGGAACCATTCCTTCTCAAGATTCTGTGGTGATTAGCTTTACCAAAATGACTAAAATTCATGAAATAGACACTGAAAACTTTGTGGCAGTCGTTGAGCCTGGAGTGATCAATTTTGACCTTCAAGTTGAACTCGAAAAGAAAAAATTCTATTTTCCTCCCGATCCATCCTCCTTTAAAGCCTCAACAATAGGAGGGAATGTCGGTGAATGCTCCGGTGGACCGAAATGTTTCAAATATGGCGTTACCCGCGATTATATCTTGGGTCTAGAAGTCGTTCTCCCGAATGGCAAAGTCATTCAAACGGGTGGGCGTAATTTCCAAAGTGAGCCAGGTTATGATTTGACTCGAATTATTGTTGGCGCGGAAGGAACCCTAGGATTGGTCACCAAAGTTTTCGTTCGCATCATACCGATACCCAGAGCCAAGAAAACAATGCTTGCTATTTACGACAAAGTTGAAGATGCTTCTCAAACGGTTGCCGATATAGTTGCTGCCGGTATTATTCCGACGACCCTGGAATTGATGGATAACTTGCTTATCAATACGACTGAGGATTTTACCCATGCCGGGATTCCCCGTGACGCTGGAGCTGTCCTTATTATCGAGGTTGATGGATATCCAGAAGATATGGACGGGCAAGTCAAGACGATTGGTGAAATCGCCAAAACAATTGCCAAGGAATTTAAAGTTGCTCAATCGGCAGTTGAAGTGGATCAAATTTGGACTTCAAGGCGCAGTGCTTTTGGATCTGTTGCTCGCGTTAGACCATCGTATGGTGTTAATGATATTACGGTTCCGAGGAGTAATTTCCCAAAAGCGATTGGGGGAGTCCTTAAAGTAGCTAAAGATTTTGGTGTGACGATCGGAGTTGTGGCCCATGCCGGTGACGGAAATCTTCATCCGCTAATTCTTTTCGATCAACGGAATAAAGAGGAAACTGAAACTGTCCATGCGGCTGAACAGGCGCTCTGTATGATGGCCCTTGATCTCGAGGGTACAATAAGTGGTGAGCACGGAATCGGGCTCGTCAAGAAGAAGTATCTTGATAAGGAGTTTACACCCGCTGCTATGGAAGCTTTTAGAAAGATTAAGAGAAGCTTTGATCCGAGCAATCGCTTTAACCCAGGTAAGGTCATCGACCTATAGGCTAAATAGACTTTTTACCCTTGTTGTGGCTTTAAGACACTGCTCTGGTGTTCAGACACTGGAGCAGTTTTTTTGAACTACCTAAAAGTGAGTATAGAAGAACTGTTTTGGGTAAATTAATCCCATTAAGCCATCAATAAGACTTCTCTATGATGAGGAATTGGCAAGTCAAAAAAAGACACCAAATGACGAAAAACTTGCTAATTATACTGTTGACTAATTAGAGAATAAGATGGATAATGATGTAGAGGATAATGAAACCTAGTTTTACATATTGAAACGAAGGAAACTTGTCCTGATACAAAGGAAGCATGCAGTATTTGATAGGTCAGAAAATATCAGTGCAAATATCTGAGTAGAGGGGAGGGAGAATTCGCTTTTAACTTGTTATTTAGTAACTATTCAGATTTGCTTGTTTCGACGTCGTTTAGACTATCTTGAGGCAGGTTCCAGAATCATCACAGAGGGCTACTTGAATAGGTACAGAAAATTTCATTATGGAAGTGATAACGCATGGCAAAATTTCTAGAATACCAAGGAAAAGAATGGCTGAGAAAAGCGGGTCTGCCGGTACCACAAGGCCGCGTCGCTTCAACCTCAGAAGAAGCCAAACAGATTGCTGAGGAGATCGGCAAGGGTGTAGCAGTTAAGGGACAGGTTCAAGCTGGAGGACGTGGTAAAGCAGGTATTGTTAAATTAGTGAACACGCCGGACGAAGCAGCAGCTGCTGCTACCGAAATTTTCGCTAAATCCGTTAAAGGATTACCTGTACGCAAGGTACTCGTCGAGGAAAAGCTCGATATTAAAAAAGAGTATTATTGTTCGTTCGTTGTCAACGGAGCTAGAGAAGCTCGTTCCCCCATGTTGATGTTCAGCACCGAGGGTGGAATGGATATCGAAAGTGTTCCTGAGGAATTGCTTTTCAAAGTAAATATCGATCCTATCAATGGGTTACAGTCTTATGACGCATTAGATGTGTGTGCACGAGCTGGTATCCCGGCTCATGAGCTCAGTAAGTTTGCAAGTTTTCTCTCCAAACTCTCAAAGGCTTATAAAAAATATGACTGTCAAACACTTGAGATCAACCCGTTTATCATGACCGGAAGTGGCGAGCTGATTTGTGCGGATTGTAAGATGGAAATTGATAACAGTTCAGTAGGACGACATCCGGAATTCGGAATTGCTATTGCTCGTGACTTGCCTGGCGAGCCCACAGAGCTAGATCTTATTGGTTGGAGCATTGAAGAAACTGATGCTCGTGGCACAGGCTTCCTTATGAATATGGGCTATGATGAAGTGAGCCCAGGCCATATTGGTTACCATCCTATTGGTGGTGGCTCAGCAATGATGGGTCTGGATGCTTTGAATCAAGTAGGCCTCAAACCGGCAAACTATGCTGACACCAGTGGTAACCCAGTAGGATCAAAGATTTACCGTGTAGCCAAGAGCGTTCTTTCCCAGCCCAATATTGATGGTTATCTGCTTGGCGGATTCATGATGGCCAATCAGGAACAGTGGCATCATGCTCATGCGATCGTCAAGGTACTCAGAGAAGTACTTCCCACTCAAAAGCCCGGATTGCCCTGTGTCCTGCTCCTCTGTGGTAACAGGGAAGACGAATCTCTAGAAATTCTCAAGAAGGGTCTAGAAGACCTTATGACATCCGATGGACCTGGCAAGAGAATCGAGATTTATGGCAAAGAACATGTAACAGATACAAAATTTATTGGACAAAGACTCTTGGCGCTGAGCAAAGACTATCGCGCTGAGAAAGATGCACAAGGAAAGTAGGGAACAGCCAATGCTGGAATTCGCGGAAAAAACTCTTCTAGTCAAAATCGATACCAGCAAGTGTGATACATGCGAAACTAAGGCATGTGCCGACGCGTGCAAGAAATATGCCAGGGGATTGCTTGGCATTGACGATCATGGTAGAGCTTCTATTGCACATCGAACCACGGAAGAAACGTTGCGTCTCGGAACTGAGTGTCTAGCATGTGAGTTCGCTTGTAGGTCCTTTGGTAACAACGCAATTACCATTGAAATTCCTGTAGCAGGTTTGGATGAGTACCTTGAGAAGCGAGCTTCAAAATAAGCTTTTAGTTCGTAGGTTACAAACCTAGCAAAATGTTAAATGAGGGATAATGATGGGCATTTTGATCAATAAAAATACCAAGGTAATCGTCCAAGGGATCACCGGTCGGGAAGGATCCGTACGGACAAAGTACATGAAAGAATACGGTACCAAAGTAATCGGTGGAACTAGTCCAGGAAAAGCTGGAGAATTGGTTCATGAGATTCCGGTTTACAACACCGTAAGAGAAATCGTCCGTGAGCAAGGGGATATCGACTTCAGTGTTATCTTTGTACCTGGTCGAGCCTTGAAAACAGCTGTTTACGAAGCAGCCGACGCAGGCGTCAAAAATATTATTCCTTGCGTTGAAGGTACTCCAATTCATGACATTATGGATATGATTGCTTATGCTAAATCTAAAGGATCGAGGATCCTAGGACCTGGGTCCATCGGAATTATTACACCAGGAGAAGCGGTTGTTGGCTGGCTCGGTGGGAATAAAGAATGGGCTAATAAATTCTTCCAAAAAGGCAACATTGGCGTATTTTCACGGAGTGGTGGTCAATCTGGAACCATTCCCTGGCTTCTCAGAGAAGGCGGATTTGGTGTAAGTACGGTCATTCATACGGGCACTGAACCTGTACTCGGTAGTTCCATGGCAGATCTGTTGCCCATGTTTGAAGCAGATCCGGAAACCGCGGGAGTTGCGGTCTATGCTGAAATTGGCGGAACTCAAGAAGAGGAATGTGCTGAAGTTATCGCTGCAGGTCAATTCACGAAGCCTTTCGTGGTCTATGTAGCAGGTGCTTGGGCTCCAGAAGGCCAGCGCTTCTCCCATGCTTCAAACATTGTTGAACGTGGACGTGGATCCGCAAAGAGCAAGATGGAAGCCATCACAAAAGCTGGCGGATTTGTTGCTGAAACTCCAACGGATATTCCGATCATCTTAAAAGAGAAGATCAAAGCTTAAGTAACATGGTTAATCTTTCCCTAGGCTACTTGTCTAGGATTAAATGTAAAAAATAATTAGGGGGTAGAAAAATGACAATTATGAGATCAGTTATGTATATTCCTGGTAACAATCCTAAAATGGTGGCAAAGGCTCCTGAGTTCCCTGCCGACATCGTGACTCTTGACCTCGAAGATTCCGTCCCACCAGCAGAGAAAGAAGCTGCTCGTCAAATCGTGCGCGAAAACCTGATCTATGCTGGCACTGGTGGAGCTGAAGTCTATGTTCGTATCAACAACTGGGAAACAGAATTGACCAACGATGACCTCGAAGCAATTGTCTATGAAGGTCTTAGCGGAGTAACCTTGGCTAAAACCGGTTGTGCCGCGGACGTACAACGCCTCGATTGGAAACTGGAAGAACTCGAACGCCGTCGTGGATTAAAAGTAGGGACCGTTAAGATCTCCATGCTTCTAGAAACTGCTAAAGGAATTATTAACGCTGCAGAGTGCTGCTTGGCCAGCCCACGTAACGTTAACGCTATCTTTGGTGCAGTAGACTATTGCCGGGATATGCGCGTTAAATTAACCAATGCCGCCGTTGAACAACAATATGGTCGTGCACATGTAGCGGTTGCTTGCCGTGCAGCAAGAATTGTAGCGATTGATGCACCTTTCGTTGACTTCAAAAACATTGAAGCCTTCGAAAACAACGTTGCTGAAGGACGTCAAATGGGTTATGAAGGCCGCATGATTATCCATCCAGGACAAATCGAGCCTTCCAACCGTATGTACGCTCCAGATCCTGCTGATGTTGAATGGGCTACTGGCGTTGTTAAAGTCTTTGAAGAAGAGGGTATTGCTAAAGGTAAAGCATCTGTTTCTTACAACGGCAAAATGGTTGACACACCAGTTTACCTTAATGCTCAAGATATCATTGCTGCTCAAGCTGAAATTGATGCTAAAATGGCAAAAGCTTAATTTAAGTGTGACCTGGCCACTTATTTAAGTGACCAGGTCTTGTTTTTTATCATCTTAAAAATTTAAGATTTGATAGGCGTGTGAAGGGATAGCCCTCACAAAGGCATGGCTAATAAATGGCAAGGTAGTAGAGAAAGGAATGGTGTACTCATGGGTCTACGTGAAGATGCGCTGAAACTCCATAAAGATAATAAAGGCAAGATTGCTGTAGTCAGTAAAGTGCCAGTTCGTAACGGTGATGATTTGAGCTTAGCTTACTCTCCAGGTGTAGCAGAGCCTTGTCTGGATATTGCCAAAGACCCTGCTTTGGTAAACGTCTATACTAACCGTGCAAACTTAGTGGCTGTTGTATCCACAGGTTCCGCAGTGTTAGGTCTCGGAAACATCGGCGCTCGTGCTGCCATGCCTGTTATGGAAGGGAAAGGGATTCTCTTTAAAACGTTTGGCAATGTTGATGCTTTCCCAATTTGTCTAGAAACCAAAGATAGTGACAAAGTGGTTGAAGTGGTTAAATTAATGGAGCCTACCTTTGGCGGAATCAATCTAGAAGATATCAAGGCTCCTGAGTGCTTCTATATTGAGGAAAAACTCAAAGAGATTTATGACGGACCTGTCTTCCATGATGATCAACACGGCACAGCTGTTGTTACGATGGCGGGTTTGGTTAATGCTTTGAAAGTGGTTAAAAAGGACCTGAAAGACGTAAAAATTGTTGTCAACGGTGCAGGCGCCGCTGGTATGGCAATTGTTAAACTCTTGATGAGTATGGGACTTCAAAACGTTATTATGTTGGATACCAAAGGTACGATCTATGAAGGACGTCCTGAAGGTATGAATAAGTACAAAGATGAGATTGCCCTCAAAACCAACCGTGAATTACTTAAAGGTAATTTAGCGGATGCTTTAAAAGGCGCTGACGTTTTTGTTGGCGTTTCTGGTGCTAATCTTGTTTCGCAAGAAATGGTTAAATCTATGGCTGAGAACCCAATCGTCTTCGCGCAAGCCAATCCTGTTCCAGAAATCTGGCCAGCAGAAGCTAAAGAAGCCGGGGCTGAAGTCGTTGGCACTGGGCGGTCTGACTATCCGAATCAGGTCAACAACGTTTTGGCATTCCCGGGGATTTTCCGTGGAACAATTGATGCCGGCGCGACCGCGATCAATGAAGAGATGAAAGTGGCTGCTGCTTATGCTATTGCTAACATTGTAAGTGATGCTGAGCTGAATGCAGACTATGTTATCCCTGCAGCCTTTGACTTGCGTGTAGGTCCTGCGGTAGCAGCTGCAGTTGCAAAAGCTGCTATGGATACGGGGGTTGCTACTCTTACAGTGGATCCTGCGGAAGTTGCAGAAAACCTACGTAAATTTTACGAAGGAAAGTAAGCCAATACATTTGGTTTAAATTAGGAAGAGGGGTGCTTACTGGCTAGTAAGTACCCCTTTTCTGCATACCCTCTGACAGTTTTCGAGACCTTTAAATAAGAAGCAGGGTAAAGAAGATGGCGCCTCAAATAACTTTAGGGCAGAGAAGTTTATTGACCAGCATCTTGGTAACTGGTAAAATTGGGATTAATTTATGTGAGTTAAATTTGGGGTTTTTCTAAAAGTGAGTTTAATTATGAAGGGTGCTCACGGATGCTTTGGGTCTAGTAAAAGAATGGAGGGGGATTACCATGAACCTAGCACAAGCAGTAGAGATTGCTCCCTTTATGGAAAACTTCTATGATGAGGCTATTTCTGTATATGTCTTTAGTCCTGAAGAGGTGATTTTCGCTCTTAATCATGAAACTCTTAATTTAGGTTTGCAGGATGGTGAACCTGCATTAAAGTATGAAAATACGATAAGTGTGAGGTGCATGAGAGAGAAGAGGAGACTTGTGGCGCGAGTACCGCTGGAAAAATCTCAGTTTGGCATCTCATATGTTGCAATCACGAATCCTCTGTGGAACGACGGCGAGCTTGAAGGGGTAATATCCGTGGCTATTTCCGATAAGCGATATGATGCCTTGAAAAAGGTTGGCATAGAATTATCAGAACTTGTAAAGAGTAGTCATAATGCGTCTGAAGAACTTTCTGCTACAAGTGAGGAATTGGCGGCTACGGCAAGGAATATGGAGGGAAACACTTCCGTTGCGAAGGAAGGATTAGAAAAGATCAATGGAATATCCCAAGATATCCGGAGAATCTCTGCTCAAACCAGTATTTTGGGATTGAATGCATCGATTGAAGCAGCAAGAGCGGGAGATAAGGGCAGGGGATTTGCAGTGGTTGCGGAGGAAGTCCGAAAACTATCTGAGGGCGCAAAACAGTCCGCGTTGGCCATTTCTGAGGATATAATTGAGGTTAATGATACGGTGAGTCACTTAATTGAGTACATCATGCAGTTGGCGATTGTAAGTGAGAATCAAGCAATGGATGTCGTGAATCTGACAAAATCGCTGGGCGAGATATCCAAGCTGGCTGAAGACCTTGTGTCCCATGGAGAGGCAAAATAAAGCTAAAGCCTTAATCTGATTAAGAAGCTTTTTGAAGATAATGTTTAATAGATGTTAGGGGTAAATAGAATGCATACACCAAGTAGTGAGCTAAGAACCAAGATTGGAAAGGTTAAACAAACATGCCTCGAAGTGACGGAACCAGCCGAGCTGATGAAGTTTATGCTTGCTGAGATTCCCAGTAAAAGTCGTAATGAACTTAAGTCTCTGTTGGCCCATCATCAGATCTCGGTGGATGGCGAAGTTGTGACAAAATATAATCATCCGTTGGAAATCGGTCAACAGCTGGTCGTTACTTGGACTAAAGTGTTGATGGAGAAACAACCTGAAGGGCTAACGATTGTGTTTGAAGATCCCCATATCATCATTGTTGAAAAACGGGCCGGTTTGCTCTCGATTGCTACCGCTACAGAAAAGGAACAAACGGCCTATAGTATTTTAAGTGATCATGTAAAAAAGAGAGATCCTAAGAATAAGATCTTTGTTTTGCATCGTCTCGATCGGGAAACATCTGGGGTCATGATGTTTGCCAAGAGCGAGAAAATACAACAGTTGTTGCAAAATGCCTGGAAGGACGCGGTCTTGGAGAGAAGTTACGTCGTGGTTGTGGAAGGGGCAGTAACCAAGGAGCAAGGAACGATCACCTCTTGGCTAACCGAAAGTAAAGCCTATATTATGTATTCTAGTCGCACTCCGAATGACGGTCAAAAAGCTGTGACACACTATAAGGTTCTCAAGAAAAACAAAAACTACTCTCTCT
The DNA here is from genome assembly GCF_004766055.1 of Desulfosporosinus sp. Sb-LF. Lineage (NCBI taxonomy): Bacteria > Bacillati > Bacillota > Clostridia > Eubacteriales > Desulfitobacteriaceae > Desulfosporosinus > Desulfosporosinus sp. Sb-LF. The sequence goes on from NZ_SPQR01000013.1 coordinate 54,426, forward strand.
TAGAAGTGAAACTTGAGACTGGTCGAAAGAATCAAATTCGCGTACATATGCAAGACATTGGACACAGTGTAATTGGGGATAAGAAATATGGAGCGATCAAGCACCCTATTGGTCGATTAGGACTTCATGCTCGTGTCCTTGCCTTTAAACATCCTATAACGGGTGAAGAAGTACGTTATGAGACGGATATTCCTAAGGAATTTCTTAACTTATTTAGCTAATAGCTACCGTCAATTTAAAAAAAAGAACCGGGTTTACACCCGGTCTTTTGATCCATCTTTTCCAATTTTATCAGAGTCAAAAGGAAAGGGAATCTTCTCTGTGTTATCAGGCTTGCGCGATCTATTGTTCGTTTTCTTAGTTTTCTTAGCCATTGGCAATTTACCCCCTTTAAAAAGTGTTGTGTCGTATGTAAATAGAATGCCCTGATTAATAAATAACAATGTAATTGGGGCTAAAGTATATTACGACTGGGGTGGAATGGAGTTATGCAAAATGTCGAATAGGTTAGAGCGTGAAAAGACGACGGTGCAAATGATGCTCAGGTTATATTGCAAAAATCATCACCACACTGCCGATGGATTGTGTTCGGAATGCCAAGGATTATCTGATTATGCTATGACCCGCCTTGCCCATTGTAAGTTTGGTGATCGTAAACCGACCTGTGGTAAATGTATAGTACATTGTTATAAGCCGGAAATGCGTATGAGAATTATTGAGGTTATGCGATATTCAGGCCCTAAGATGCTTTTTGTCCATCCGATTGCTTCGATTCGGCATTTAATAGACGGACGTAGAAATGGGCATCGATAGTGCCCATCATGTTTGAGAGAAAGTACGGTAATACATTAGTAAAAAAGAGGGACTAGTGAGCATGACAATAGAAGAGCATTCGCTTGAAATGCGAGGGATGCCCCATAGAGATTTGGAAGAGTACTTTCTCTCAATTGGAGGAAAGTGTCTCGAAAAGGGAACTTATCGGGGCCCTCACTGGGAAGTAGAATTGAGTGACGAGTGGACATGTACTCTTGGGTCAATCCATGTTCCAGCAACGCTAGTGACCTTTCGAGTGAATGAGGAGGACTGGCCGCAAATGGTGAATGCCTTTCGACTACGCTTCCTTTCAGCAGGGGGATAACTCAAGAGCTGGAAAATCAAAAAGAAGCAGTAAGGATATGAGAACGTCAGATGAAACAGAACAAGTGGGAGATTTATTTAGCCTTGGGGCTTGGTGTTACCTCGTTTACAATTTATTTAATTCAGGATCTTATTTTTGATAATTTGTCGGTCATTTTTAACGATATTTTATCTCAGATTGCCTATCTCCCTATTTATATCCTTTTGTCAACCATCGTGTTTGATCGCCTTTTGAGCCGACGTGAAAAGGGCGAGAGATTGAAAAAACTGAATATGATTATCGGGACCTTTTTTAGTGAGAGTGGCGTCACGATGCTTCATTGCCTCTCTAGATTTGATATGAAGCGTGAGGAGACGGCAAAAATAATCTTATCAAAAGATTGGATCAACAAGCCCGAAATGATGAGACGATGGCTTGGGCAAAATGGAATTAAAATTAACAGTCGAGCAGATGGGCTGGAAGAGCTGAAAATGACTCTCTTAGGGAAACGAGAGTTTCTCCTGAGGATGCTAGAAAACCCTAATTTGCTTGAGCATGAATCGTTCACAGAACTTCTGTGGGCTGTTTTCCATTTAACGGAGGAGTTGGCAAGTCGAGCAGATTTGAACCATCTTAGTGAGGCTGACTATCACCACTTCTCGGGAGATATCGAACGTGCCTATAGCTTATTAATGGTGGAATGGTTGACGTATATGGTTCATCTCAAAGAAGATTATCCATATCTGTTTTCTTTTTCATCCAGAACAAATCCTTTCGATCCAGAAGCCCGAGTGGAAATTTCAGACTGACTAGAGAATTTGATAGAGTTCGGATAACGTGCCGATTAGTTTAACGTCAGGATTTATAACGAGCCCTTGAGAAACGGAGTGAGAGGCTTGGAGAGCACTTAAGGTAAGTGAGGGGATAGGAAGGGCATGACATTCTTCCAAGGAAAAAAAGCCCAGATCACTGACTTCCTCTGGTTGTGATTGAAGGTTCCCTCCTAGGAATTGCATAAGGAAAATGATATAGGCATCATGTTTATCAGCAGGTTGATCTCGCAAGGCAATAATCGAGAGTGGTTTGGCTTTAATTCCAGTTTCCTCTTGAATTTCGCGCGTGACTGCATTTCCAATAGATTCTCCATGATCCACATATCCTCCTGGAATTGTCCACATTCCTTTACCAGGATTATATCCACGTTGTACGAGAAGGACTTTATCCTTGTGCCAAATCACCCCCCCAACGCCGAGGGAAAAATCTCCCCAGTGGATATAGGAACAGTTAGGACATGTGCTTCGAAGGTGGTCATCAAGGATCGATTCTTGAAGGGGTTTACCACAAAACGGGCAAAAACGATAGGGACCAGTTTTGTAAGACATGCATGGTTGTTCCTTTCAATGAGTTTGATTCATTTATGATTCCGCTACAGAAACCTCTAGTTTCACCTCTGCTATGCCGTAATAGCGTGATGTTATTCAACAGAAGGGTACCTTTCACAGCAGACTATTCATGATTAGTGAGTCTGTTGAAGCAAATGAAAGCGTTGGATGACTTTGCCATAAATAATGAACATAAGCAAAGACGCTCCCATGAAAACGAGGGCAAGCGCCCATACGCTAGTTCCTCCGCCATTGTCATACATCATACCCCCTAGTAAGGGGCCAATCACCCGACCACCCGATGTTGCACCGCCAATAATCCCTTGATAAGCCCCTGCTTTTCCTGGAGGAGCAAGTTGAGCAGCCGCTGCGGGAACCGCCGGTAGAATCAGCATCTCACCCAAGGTGAGGATGAGCATAGCAAAGATATAAGAAACATACGGAAGTTTTCCTAGTAAAATGACGTAGCCAATGCTTAAGAGAATGGATGCGAGGTAAAATTGCCGCGTAAAAGACTTCGCCCAAGTATGGATCACCCAAGTGATAAGAGGTTGTAAGGTGACGATGAATACGCCGTTGAGGGTCCATAGCACGCTGTAAGAAAAAAGAGAAAATCCAAGTTGGTTCATAACAACAGGTAAGATTGTAACGAGCTGAATATAAGCACCCCAGGCAAAGAATATCCCTCCCCCTAAGACCAGAAGTACTGTAAAGCCCTTGTCTTTCATCAGCCGCTCGGCTTTCTGCTTTGCCTGAATCGGAGGATGGGGCTTATTACTTTTTTCGGAAATCCCTATAGAGACTAAAATCAAATAGATTAAGAACGCTGCTGCATTCAGTGAGAAGACCAGACGAAAAGAAACTTGAGCGATCATTCCTCCGATGGCAGTACCTACAGCGACCCCGGCGTTATTGGAAACATAAAGCAGATTAAAACCCCGCCGTCCTCCTTCCGGCCAAACGATCTGTAGGAGAGCATAAAGAGGAACGAAGATAAAGGCTTGAGCTAAGCCGAACAGGATCAAGGCAGGTGCATACACTTCCCAGATAGGAAAAATACCGATAAACCCAACAGTAAGAATGGCACCCACTAAGCCAATCATCATGATTTTCCTCGGTCCAAAACGGTCTGCTAAAAAACCACTAGCAAATTGACCCAAAAGAGAAGCAGCAGATTGAAATGCTAGAAGGGTACCTGCATCTGTTAAAGTACGTCCCAAGACTTTATGCATAAAGAGACTATTCAAAGGCCACATTAAAGAATTTCCCGTTGACTGGATGAAACCACCAATGATTAGGACGATGACAGCACGAGGAATATCTAAACGTTTTAAGTTCAAACGGAAAACCACCTTTTAGGTCTTGAAAACAAACTTATATTGTCTGAAAGACTATATATTACTTCGACATACATATAAAGAAACCTCCAATTTGTAAAACCTCTAAGGATAAAATACAGTTATTAAAACGTAATAAGCAGGATTCTTAAAAATACCCTCGAAAGAATAAGATATTAAACTTAGGGTAAAACTACCAAAAAAGGAGAGTGAGTTATGAATTTCCATGAAACAGAAACATTTAAAAACCTGAGCAATGCTTTCGCTGGGGAGTCTCAAGCACGCAATCGGTATTCGTTTTTTGGGGGTGTTGCTAAGAAAGAAGGGTATCAACACATTCAGGCCATTTTTGAGGAGACAGCCGCCAACGAAAGGGAGCATGCACAAGTTTTCTATAAACTTTTAGTGGCTCATACGCAAGATGCAACCCAAATCATTCATGTCGATGCAGATTACCCTCTGGTATACAAAGATACCGTGACTAATCTAAGGGCAGCGGCAGCTGGAGAACGAGAAGAGTGGGCTGAAATTTATTCAAAGTTTGGGACAATTGCCGAAAAGGAAGGTTTCCCTGACATTGCTAAGGCCTTTAAAACAATAGCCGAAGTTGAAAAGCACCATATGGAACGTTTTGAACATTATGCGGATGGGATTGCCAACGGGACGATCTTCAAGAAGGACAAGCCTACCGCCTGGAAATGCACCAACTGTGGATACATCCATGAAGGACCGGAAGCTCCAGACGTCTGTCCAGCCTGTGCGCATCCTCAGGGATATTTCGAAGAGATCCAAAAGTCGTAAAAAACAGAGCCGAGTAGGAAGACTTCCTACTCGGCTCTGTTTTTTACGAGTGGGAGAAAAGACTTGCAATGTGCATGAAATATGAACATAATAATAATATAAAAATTCTGAAAACTACCTAAAATTGAAGGAGGAGTGACCATGAAACTACCCCTAATGGAATTGCAAGACCGAGTTTCCGAGTTTCAAGTTAGTTTGCAGAAGAAAGGACTTGAGGGGGCTTTATTGGTTCAACGGGCAGACACCTTGTATTATACAGGAACCGCTCAAAATGTGCATGCTTATATTCCAAAGGAAGGAAAGCCCCTTGTCATGGCCTATCGTGATTTCAACAGAGCTCAGCAAGAAAGTGCTTGGGGGGTTATTCCCCTGACGGGCATGTCTAAGATACCTCAATATATTCAGGGAGCAGGGCTCTCTCTGCCGAAACGATTGGGACTGGAACTAGATGTTCTCCCAGTCAACAACTTTGAACGTTATCGTAAACTATTTCCGGACGCCTTATTGGTCGATATATCTACTGAGATTCGTTTGCAGAGAGCGGTGAAGTCGGCTTGGGAAATTGCGCGACTTGAAGAGAGTGCTCAAATCTACCCCCTAGTTCTAGAGTTTGCCAAGGAAGTCCTTCACGTGGGGATGACGGAGGTTGAGTTAGAGGGATTATTAGAAGGCAAGGCACGGGCGCTTGGACATGGTGCCCATGTTCGGATGCGTGGTTTTAACTCCGAATTTCATCTTGGTGCCATCACTTCAGGAGCAAGGGCCACAGAGGCCAGCTGTTTTGATGGGCCAGTCGTAGGACAAGGCATCTCGATCGCTCATCCCTGTGGCGGATCAATGGCTCAGATTCAAGCAGGTGAACCGATTGTCATAGACATGGTGACAGTCGTTCATGGTTATCAGATTGACCAAACCCGAATCTTAAGTCTCGGGCCAGTGTCAGAAGAACTAGAAAAGGCCTATGAAGTGGCCCTAGAGATCGAAGAGAAAGTCCGCTGTGCCTTAATCCCAGGGAGGGAGGCAGGCGAAGTTTATGAGGAAATTCTAGCATGGGTTCGTGAAAATACGCCTTATGAGCAAAATTTCATGGGTTATGGGAAAAGCAGGGTGCGTTTTGTCGGACATGGGGTGGGGCTGGACCTTGATGAACTCCCGACCATTAGCAAGGGAGCAAAAGAGGTGTTAAAAGCCGGAATGGTGGTCGCCATCGAACCGAAATTGGTATTCCCAGGTGTTGGCGTAGTTGGGATAGAAGATACTGTTGTCATCGAGACGGAAAAGGGCGCAAGATATTTATCCCAAATTCCCCGGGAATTAATGGTAGTTAAATTTTAGGAATTAATAGATATAACGTTGAGAATATCGTCTGAATAGTATATTATTATGGTCAATAGATCTATAGTCAACCTGAAGCTTGGTGACTCACGGACGGTCAAGTATAAAACTAAAAGGGAAGTGATAGCATTGTTCAAGAAGATTCTCGTTCCTACAGACGCCTCAGAACATTCGCGTCGTGCCTTGAGGACGGCAATCCAGCTAGCCGAGTCCTTTCAAGCCGAGGTGGAACTTCTCCATGTTAGCTATACGCCGCAGGCCTATTGGGGGTATACGATCTCTTATGGAATTACCGTGACGCAAGAACAGCTTGATGAAAACGGAGAACTAGCTCTAGAGGCAACCCTGATGGGAATGGATCGTGCACAGGTTGTTATTAATAAAAGAATTGAGTCCGGACATCCGGTAAGCGTTATTTTAGAACGAATTAAAACGGAATCCATCGATTTGGTTGTGATGGGGAGCCATGGTTACGGACCAATTTCTGGTTCGGTTTTAGGAAGTGTGAGCCAACGGGTGTTACAACGAGCGAGTTGCCCAGTGCTTATCATTAAGTAGAGCGTACTTGTTAGATAAATATTAAGTGTCATTAGGTCGCGATGGCGAAGAAACTATTAGTCGGAGAGAGATATATGGCAGATTTAGAACGATTTTGTTGACATTTCAGGACAAACGTCCCTGCACTAGTTGCAGGGTTTTTTTCTGTCTATCGCGAATAAACTAATAAAACGAACTTGAACCAAGTATAGATAGACACGTGGAGGCAACCATGAAAGAAAAAACTATTATGCTGAGTTCTGATGAGCTTCACCTTATGTTGAGAGGCTCCTTACAGTGGATTGATGTGGAGCCCCGTCTTACGGCATCTAAAACAGGGATCCGAAAATTGAGTGAAGATATTATTGAAAAGAAACCCGCTCGAAAATTAACCGAGCAGGTAGGAATAGGAATCAGCCGGCCGCAACAACTTGAGGAACTTGTAACCCGCCTAGAAGGACAACCTGTTGTTTGGCTTTTAGGAAGTGTCGGTCTCTTAACATTATCCACTTGGTTTTATTTTGTTTTATTTTCGAAATAGCTTTTAACAGGGGCTTTTTTATAGCCAGTATATTCTTAAAGGGTAAGTCTATAAGGCTTACCTTTTTTAAATGAAATTTTCCTCAAAAATCCTTTGCAAAATCTCAAAAAGTGGGTATCATATAGATAGAAGGTCAGGAAAGGTCAATGATGAATTATGGAAGAATAGTTTATAAAAAACTAAAAGAACAAGGAGTACAGAAACAATGGGAAACCTCGCGGATCGCATTGAAGAATATTTGAAACGGATTTTGGAACAAGCGTCGGAAGGGTATATTATGTTACAACGCAGTGAACTTGCTGGAGAGTTCTGCTGTGTTCCGTCTCAAATCAACTATGTTCTCGACACTCGTTTCACGATTGAACGGGGTTACTTGGTCGAGAGTCGACGGGGGGGCGGAGGGTACCTTCGGATTATCCGCTTAGGAATGGGTCTCGAAGGAGAGTACCAACAAGTGATGCGGCAATTGATTGGGGAGCAGCTTACACGTGAACGTTCGAAAGGTCTTGTAGAGCGTTTAGTGAACGAAGAATTGGTGACGGCACGGGAAGCGGCGCTGATTAAGAACGTACTTACGGGTGACGCATTAATAGGAGAGTTTAGAGATTGGGATGTTCTACGTGCACGTCTAATGAAAACCATTTTGACAACGCTAAGTCGTGACGATTTGTTATAAAGGGGGAATTGAGTATGCTTTGTCAACATTGCAAACAGCGGGAGGCAAAGGTGCAGTTATCTAAAATAGAGAATGGATTGCCCCATGATGTGTATCTTTGCGAAGTTTGTGCACAACAAACGCACGAAGTAAGTTTTATATTTAACCCCGCGATTGTTCCGGAATTTTTACAAGCCTTATTTGGGTTTAATCTAACGTCCGTAGAACAGCCTAATGAAATGGCTTGCCCGAAATCTTGCCCGAAGTGTGGAATGACGTTTGCCCAAATTACTCAAGCCGGAAAGCTGGGATGCAGTACATGCTATGAAACCTTTGAAGCCTATCTTGAACCGTTACTTCGCCGAGTACATGGTGGTGGACAAAATGTAGGCAAAGTTCCAGCAAGACGTGGAGTTGTCATTAAACGTCGCATGGAACATAGAAAACTAAAAGAGAAACTTCAGGTTTTGATCCAGCAAGAAGCGTTTGAGGAGGCTGCTGTGGTAAGAGATCAGATTCGGCAAATTGAGCAAGCTCAGGAAGGGGGAAGCCAGGATGCGTAAGGAGCTTCTTTTACAACACAGCGCGTGGATGACTGAGACCGATTCTCCGGTTGTCATCAGTAGCAGGGTTCGTCTAGCGCGCAACCTTGAGGATTTTCCTTTCCCGCACGTTTTAAATCTAGAAGGCGCTGGTCAGATTGAACAGACTGTTTCAAAGGTTTTAACTGAGATAAAGGTGGACAATGGGCCCTTATCCTACCTATCCTTAACGGAGCTAAACAGCGTGGAACGTCAAGTGCTGATTGAAAAACATTTAATCAGTCCGAGTTTGGGCGGATTGTCCGGAGCGCGAGGTGTGGCGTTAGCTCATGATCACCGATATGCGGTGATGGTTAACGAAGAAGATCATTTAAGAGTTCAAGTGCTTTTGCCTGGAAATCAGCTTCTAGAGACCCATCGCTTAGCTACAGAGCTCGACGATGCGCTGGAGGCAAACCTTGATTTTGCTTATCGGGAAGGGCAAGGGTATCTCACGTCTTGCCCAACGAATGTGGGCACAGGGCTTAGAGCTTCGGTCATGGTTCATTTGCCTGGGTTGGTCATAACAAAGCAGGTGCAACAGGTTCTGGGAGCTTTGACACACTTAGGTCTAGCCGTGCGGGGTCTATATGGAGAGGGTTCTCAAGCCTTTGGACATATGTTCCAAGTCTCCAACCAAATTACCCTTGGGAAAAGTGAAGAAGATATTCTAACTCACTTGGAAGCGGTAACAGGACAAATTGTAGAACATGAACTACGGGCCAGAGACCTTCTCCAAAAACAAATGCCGATATTATTAGAAGATAAAGTCTGGCGGGCAAGAGGGACTTTGCAAAATGCTCGACTACTCTCGTCAGAAGATGCTATGCATTTATTATCCCACGATCGCTTGGGGTCGGACATGGGGTTATTGCCCAGGATTAAAGATAGCTTTGCCTCATTGATTGTTGAATCCCGTCCTGGGTGTTTACAATATATCCTCGATCGGGAACTTGATCCCGGTCAGCGCGACGAAGAACGAGCGCGACTGATAAGAGAACGGGTCGCATGATCTAAAGTTGAAGGCGTAATGTACAAAGCACAATTTCTGTTTTGTGACCTCAATATTTGGCAGAATAGGATGACTTTGTTTCCATTAAGTTGACCTTTGGGGTTTTGGGGCTTGAAATACGAATTTCGGGCTTGAACCTACTCGATGATAGATTTCGATACTAGATTAGTAAAGATACAAGCTCAACTATGAAAGGATGAAGAAATAATGAAGGGTCGTTACACTGAACGTGCAGAGAAAGTCTTAGCGATAGCCCATAACGAAGCCAAGCGGATGGGACATCCCGTGGTTGGGACGGAACACATTTTGCTGGGACTGATTCAAGAAGGCGAGGGAATTGCTGCTCAGGCATTAACAGGCATGGGCTTAGATCTGGATAAGATTCGCAGTCAGGTTGAACAAATCACTGGAGTTGGTCAGCCTAACAACGGAGAAGTGGCGTTTACACCGCGTGTCAAAAAGGTTCTAGAGTTGGCGAATGAAGAAGCACATCGCCAAGATGTCAATTATATCGGGACAGAACACCTTCTCTTAGGTTTAATCATGGAAGGGGAGGGAATTGCAGCCCGCATTTTAGCAAACCTCAATGTGAGTCCGGAAAGAGTATGGAAACAAGTGGTTAAACTTTTGGGTGGAGAATTGGATGAATCAGCGATCCCTGCGTCCAATGCCATACCGACGTCGAAAAATGCTGGTCCTGCGAATACACCCGCGCTCAATGAGTTTGGAAGGGATCTTACACTGCAAGCTCGCGAAGGTCGCCTTGACCCAGTGATTGGAAGAGAAAAAGAAATTGAAAGAGTTATCCAGGTCTTAAGTCGACGTTCGAAAAACAATCCAGCCCTGATTGGGGAACCTGGTGTCGGTAAAACAGCCATAGCTGAAGGATTAGCGCAGGGAATTGTTAGCAATCGGGTACCTGAAACCTTGATTAACAAACGAGTGATTACGTTAGACCTTTCGGCGATGGTCGCTGGAAGTAAATACCGCGGTGAGTTTGAAGAGCGCTTGAAGAAGGTTATGGAGGAGATTCGCGCGGATGGAAATATTATTCTATTCATTGATGAATTACACACCCTTATTGGAGCAGGGGCTGCAGAAGGTGCGATTGATGCGGCGAATATTCTAAAACCTGCCTTGGCCCGAGGTGAGCTTCAGTGCATCGGGGCCACAACCTTAGAAGAATACCGGAAATACATTGAGAAGGATACGGCTTTAGAGCGCCGTTTCCAACCAATCACTGTGGGTGAACCGACTGTCGAAGAGGCCATTCAGATTCTTTTCGGGTTACGAGATCGTTATGAGGCTCATCATCGGGTGAAGATTTCAGATGAAGCGATTGAGGCAGCGGCTCGACTATCCGATCGGTATGTCGCCGATCGATTCTTACCAGACAAAGCTATTGATTTAATGGATGAAGCCGCATCACGAGTTCGTCTCGCTAGTTATACCACACCGCCTGATTTAAAATTACTTGAAGAAGAAACTGGACGCCTAAAGAAAGAAAAAGAAGCGGCGGTTTCCAGCCAGGAATTTGAGAAGGCGGCGCAAATCCGTGATCAAGAACAAAAACTCCGTGTAGAGCTTGCTGAACAACGAGAGCAATGGCAGAATCAGCGTTACAAAGACAATGCGATGGTTACTGAAGATGATATAGCTCAGATTGTGGCGAGCTGGACGGGAATCCCTGTTAAGAAGTTAGCCCAGGAGGAAAGCGAACGCCTCCTGCATTTGGAGGAACTCTTGCATCAACGGTTAATCGGACAGGAGGATGCCGTTACAGCAGTGGCTAGGGCGGTCCGCCGCGCTCGGGCAGGATTAAAAGATCCCAAGCGCCCAATAGGCTCCTTTATCTTTCTTGGACCAACAGGGGTCGGGAAAACTGAACTAGGTCGTGCCTTAGCAGAAGCAATGTTCGGGGATGAAAAGGCATTGATTCGCATCGATATGTCGGAGTATATGGAAAAACATGCGGTCTCTCGGTTAGTAGGAGCGCCTCCGGGATATATCGGACATGACGAAGGGGGTCAACTTACTGAATCGGTAAGACGTAAACCCTACAGTGTGGTTTTGCTAGATGAGATAGAAAAGGCACATCCTGAAGTGTTTAATATTTTACTGCAAGTACTTGAAGATGGGCGGCTAACAGACACTAAGGGAAGGACCGTCGATTTTCGAAATACGGTGATCATCATGACTTCCAACGTGGGATCGTCCTTCTTGAAGAAGGAAGCAATGGGGTTCGCTCCGAAAAAAGATGAGAAAACTGATTATAAAAATATGCGTGGACATGTTATGGAAGAGCTTAAGCGCTCTTTCCGACCAGAGTTCCTAAATCGTATTGACGAGTTAGTAGTTTTCCATTCCCTCCAAGAGGAACATTTGGAGAAGATCACGGAAATCTTGATGAGCCAGGTAAACAAACGGTTGAGTGATCATGGCTTGGATTTACAGACTGAGAAAAGTGCCATTAAATTGATTGCTAAAGAGGGAAATGATCCGGTTTTCGGAGCTCGTCCAATCCGGCGTGCCATCCAACGTTTGATCGAAGATGCTCTTTCTGAGAAAATTATCGAGGGAGAATTTAAAGCCGGTGATAAGATCGGCGTTGAAGCAGTAGATGGGAAAATGAAGTTTTCTAAGAAGTAAACGGTGTAGTAGGGGCAATTCATTAATTGCCCCTACTACAATTTGAGATGGAGCGTTGTATGTATGAAGACCAAGATGATTTACAGATGTTCTAATTGCGGATCAGAAAGCCCTAAATGGATGGGTAAGTGTCAAAGCTGTGATTCTTGGAATACCTATGAAGAAGTAATAAGTCAACCTAAAACGACATCTTCAAAGAGTCAAAGAAAGACATCCGCCAAGAGATTATCTGAGGTTTTAGCGGGAAACAGTGATCGGATTGTGACGAGTATTCATGAATTTAACCGAGTTCTGGGTGGGGGAATCGTTCGAGATTCCATCATCATCTTGACTGCAAGGCCAGGCGCAGGAAAATCAACGTTGCTCCTGCAAGTGGCCGATGATGTTGCTTCTAAAGGATACAAGGTTCTATATGCTTCTGCCGAAGAAAGTGACAGTCAAATTAAAAATAGGTCAGACAGAATCCTAAATGGAAGTAGGAGCAACATCTGGTTATATTCGGATACAAGCATGAATAACGTTCTTGATTCGATTGAGGAAATAGACCCAGATTTGATTATCATCGATAGTATCCAAACCTTTACTCTCCAAGAGCACAATTCCCGCCCAGGCTCACCCATTCAGACGATGGAGTGTGCTAACGAACTCTTAAAAGTAGCAAAGAATAACAGCCGTCCCAGAGCCGTAATCATGGTCGGGCAAATGACGAAAGATGATGAAATAGCCGGACTACGGGCCTTAGAGCATCTTGTCGATGCTGTGTTAATCTTGAACGGTGAAAATGGGGAAGAATTGCGGGGAGCCTGGTGCTCCAAGAACAGATTCGGGAGCACGGGCGAAATAGGCTTTTTCTCCATGACCGAACAAGGGATGTTATCGATTGACAATCCATCTGAGTTTTTTATGACTCAAAGAGGAGAGGGACAAAAAGTTTCAGGTAGTGCTTTAGCCGTCATCAAAGAGGGGACACGCCCGATTATCGTGGAAATTGAAAGTCTGGTCTCGAAGTCTTTTACACCCTATCCGTCAAGAATTGCAGAGTGCTTGAGAAGAGATCAATTAAATACTCTGATTTCGATTTTGGAACAAAGAGGGAAGATTAATCTCTACGATAAAAATGTTGTGATTAAAACCACAGGTGGGCTTCAACTTAAAGAACAAGCGGTAAGTTTGGCCATCATTATGTGTATTGTTTCCTCGGTGAAGGATAAAGCAATTCCCAATGACACAGTGTTTGTAGCGGATGTGGGACTTACTGGGGAACTCAAAAAGGTACCTTCGATTGAGGCACGTATAAGAGAAATAGATCGGATGGGATTCAGACGTGTCTATGTCGCAAAAAATACAGTCAGAGATGTAGCGAGGTTTAAGAATCTGGAAATCATAGAGCTCAACACGTTGTATGATGTGATTATGCACTTGAATATGAAGACTGTAGCTAAGGATCAATAGGATGGCTTCTAATGTTGATAGAGCGAACCTCATAGTTAATCGTCTCAATAGCTGGACCCGGAAATGGTTATGTAGGCAGGCCTGAGTGTTTTTGATCTCATCAAAGAGTTAGGAATTATGAGGTTTGTTGAGATCCGTATATAGTTATCCCATAATACTATAGAGTTATCGTTATTTAGTAGGGGGTTAGAAACATGGAGATAACGTTGAGAGAAACTAAAATTACGCAAACATCCACTCACTTGATGGCGAGTGATATTATAGGTTCATGGAAGGCCCGTTGGGGAATTGGTCGAATGAATTATAGGGTTGAGCCTGGCCTTTATAGCGTGGGAAAACCTGACAGTAATTCGCCTGTCTTGGTTTCAGCTAATTACAAACTCAGCTTCGATATGTTAAGAAAAGAATTAACGGGATTGGATGTCTGGATTTTAATCCTCGATACTAAGGGGATTAATGTGTGGTGTGCTGCGGGAAAGGGTACATTTGGAACGAATGAGCTATTGAACCGTATTACACTTGTTCAACTAGGGAAGGTAGTTTCTCACAAAACGGTTATTTTGCCACAGTTGGGGGCACCGGGGGTGAGTGCTCACGAGGTTTCAAAGTATTCGGGTTTTAAGGTCCTTTATGGCCCGGTGAAGGCAAAGGATATAAAGGAATTTCTCAATTCGGGAATGAAAGCTACCACTGACATGCGGACGGTCAAGTTCGAAGTCTACGATAGACTGGTTTTGACGCCTATAGAATTGGTCGGTACTTTTAAAGTTTCTTTAATGATTTTTGGCATACTCTTTATCTTAAATCTCCTTGGCGTGGGACCGTTTGGTGGGGTTGATCTCTACGCCTATCTGGGCGCCGTCATCGCAGGATGTGTTTTAACCCCAATCTTGTTGCCCTGGGTCCCTGGCAGGGCTTTCTCCTGGAAGGGTTGGGTCGTAGGATTTATTTGGGCCGTCGCAGTGAATGTACTTAATGGTTGGAATGGATGGACGGCTGTACCACAATATGGTTTATTGAGAGCTTTGGGATATCTGCTGATTTTGCCGTCTGTATCAGCGTTTTATGCCATGAACTTTACCGGATCTTCGACGTACACTTCCTTTTCAGGAGTTTTGAAAGAGATGAGAATAGCAGTTCCAGCGATAGTCATTTCTATTAGCTTAGGGATCGTGTTGATCCTGATTAACAGCTTTATTTAACCTAGTAAGGAGTTGATTTTCCATGAGGCATCAATATTTAAAGAATGTTACGACGTTGAAACTGAAGTCGGATAGGTGTAAGGGCTGTGGAAAGTGTCTTGAGGTTTGTCCGCATAAGGTATTTTCTTTAAATAATGGCAAATCAGATATCGTCGATATAGATCGATGCATGGAATGTGGTGCGTGTGTTAAAAACTGTCCGTTTAATGCATTAGAAGTAAAGCCAGGTGTTGGTTGTGCTTTCGCGATCATTATGGGCTGGCTGACTGGAACTGAACCGAGCTGCGATTGTTCGGGTGACAACGGCGGAAGTTGCTGCTAGCTGGTCAGATGGCATACAAAATAATTAAGTCCCATGCTAACAATTTGTAGCATGGGACTTTTTGAATACTCCTAGTAACCTTATTCTACTAACTTTTTTATTAGAACGTCTCATACCAAACCGTGTTATCAATACTCTTGCGTAAGGTACTATGTCTCTCCGAGGATACTGGTTCGCTGGCTGAATATCCTATTGCTAAAATATTTAATGGCTCGAAATTATCGGGTAGTTTAAATTCGTCTCGTATAATTTTCTCATTAAAATAACAAATCCAACACGTTCCCAGTTCTAGCTCTGTCGCTTGCAACATCATATGATCAGTTACAATGCTAGCATCAATCTCAGCGATATCTTTACCATCGTGGGGCCTTTTCCATGAAACACTATGGTCAGCACAGATGATCAACGCTAGAGGTGCCCCATATACATTGGCGCCTTTGGCCAGTTTCTCTAATCCCTCTTTCTCTCGAATAACAAGGATCCTTTGGGGTTGAGTATTTGCGCCAGTAGGAGCAATTCTACCTGCCTCAAGGATCTTTTGTAATTTTCCCTCGTCGACCTTTTTGGGTCCATACTTACGTATTGAAGATCTTTTTTTAGCCAATTCCAAAAAACTCATTTGCAATCACCCTTTCAGATATTAGCAATTATTATAGCAGAAATAAAATCAGATATGAAATGTGAGTACCATGAGTACTGAAATGGGGCAATGAACTTGGCAAAGAGAAGAAATTAAGGATATCTCAGTTATCTCAGAAATTCTAAGATAACTCTTTTGCGCATAGGTATTTAGTGATAAACTGGTATAAATAAAAAATTATAGTTGGAGGCAAGATATGATGTCATTTGCTTACTTAATCACCTCAGATACCATTGGCCATCAAGATTCGGAACTGGGTAAACGCCTGATGCACAGTTTCTTCATTAAGCTCTTGGAGGCTGCTGAGAAACCATCCCATATTCTCTTTCTCGAAACTGGTGTTAAGCTTCTATTACCCGAATTTACGGCTGTTGATGCCCTGAAGATTTTAGCGGAGGAATTCGGTGTAACACTGTTGGCCTGTGTAACCTGTCTAGATTATTACGGTATCAGGGATAAGATCGAGGTCGGTGAGGTTTCCACCATGCACGAGATTATCAATGTTATGCACCAAAGCAATAAAGTGATACATATTTAGAGAGTCGAAACGAGGAGGAAAAAAGAATGGATAACAGAGAATTATGGACAGCCCTGGGGATGGATTTAGAGAAACATGATGATTTCCTGGCCCCTATTCCAGAGGTTTATACGAACTTATTTTTAAATCGGCCTAATCGTCCGAAAGCGATGGGGTATTTTGACATGGTAGTTGGAGATGTGCATGGGATTCGCGTGCACGAACTTTATGCCATGAAGGAAGCGGGAGCTAAGGTATTCTCGACCTTTTGCGTCTATGTTCCAGAGGAAATTGTCGTGGCAACAGGGAGTGCCAGCATTGGATTATGTGCTGGGGCCCAGTATACGGTCTCTTCAGGAGAAAAAGTCTTGCCTCGCAACCTTTGTCCGCTGATTAAGTCCACTATGGGCTTTAAACTTGATCGAATTTGTCCGTATTTTCAAATCTCCGATTGGGTCATCGGGGAGACGACGTGTGACGGAAAGAAGAAAGCGTGGGAAATTCTCAATGAACACATCCCGACCTATGTGATGGAGCTCCCGCAAAAGAAAGAAGCTAAAGACGCCCGCCTATGGGAAGAGGAAGTGCGTGAATTTGCCTCCTTTATTGAGCGCGAGACTAAGGTTGACTTAACTGCTGAGAATCTTGCCCAGGGTATCCAGACGATTAACAATAAACGTCAAGCACTTCAAAGGTTAGCCAATCTGAGAAAACATAACCCAGCCCCTATTCAAGGCTTAGATGTTCTGCTGATCAATCAACTCTCCTTCTTTGACGATCCAGTGCGCTTTACTGCTCAAGTCAATGCTCTGTGTGACGAACTAGATGAGCGAGTTAAGGCGGAGATTGGAGTGGCACCTGCTGATGCACCTAGGATTTTAGTGACGGGAACTCCGCAACCGCTTCCAGCTTGGAAACTTCATGCTTTAATCGAACAAGCCGGGGCAGTCGTCGTTGGAGAGGAAACTTGCACGGGAGAGCGCTATTATAAGGACGTCACTGAGTCTGCGGAGAACGTATCGGATATGCTCGCTAATATTGCTAAGCGCCCCTTAAAGGTGAATTGTGCTTGTTTTACGCCAAATCAAGGACGTATGGAAGACATTACTCGCATGGCCGAAACTTTAAAAGCCGATGCCGTGATTGATTTTACCCTTCAGTTCTGTCAGCCCTATGGCGTGGAAAGCTATTTTGTGGGTAAGGAAATGGAAAAGAAAAAAATTCCTTTCTTGCGCTTAGAAAGCGATTTTTCTGAAGAGGATCAGGGGCAACTCTTGACCCGAATTGAAGCCTTAATCGAGATGATTCGCGCATGAGGCAAGCAGGGTTAGACCTTGGCTCGGTTAATACGAAGTTGGTTGTCTTAAATAATGGGGAACGAATTTACAGCCGAGTCATACCCTCCCGTTTCGATTCTGTCCAAGCGGGTATAACCTTATTAAAGACCTATGTCGAAGAACACGGAGAGAAACCTGACAAGCTCGTGGTCACAGGGTATGGACGAGTAAACTTTCCAGAGGGTCGGGTCATTACAGAAATTACTTGTCAAAGTAGAGGGTGTCACGCCTATTTTCCAGATAATGCGCACATTCTCGACTTAGGGGGGCAAGACGCTAAGGTAATTAAGAAAAATGCCGAAGGAAGAGTCGTTCAGTTCATTATGAATGACAAGTGTGCCGCCGGAACGGGGCGTTTTTTGGATGTTATCCTTAAGGGATTGGATCTAACGACGGAGGAGCTGGATTTAGCTGCAGAGGCTAAGCCAATGCCTATCAATTCGATGTGTACGGTTTTCGCTGAATCGGAAGTCATTACCCTGCTTGCCAAAGGGATTCCAAAACCCGAGGTGATTGCAGGTCTCTTCAAAAGCACGGCCAAACGTCTCGCTAATTTTGTCGAGTCTGTCGGACATCCCGATGATTTAATTTTCACGGGTGGAGGCGCACATTATGGTCTCCTAGTCCACTTTCTTGAACAGGAGTTAAAGGCGAAGATTATAATACCATCGGAGCCTGAGTTAACCGCTGCTTTAGGCGCAGCATCCCTTGCATAAAAATAACGGTAGCACTTGCTTACCGATTTGATTATGATTACCGGTCGAAAGGCAGTCGGTATTCCGGGATGGTGGTGGTAGCACATGTGTTTCTGGAGCATATAGCCTGGGTTCGAATCCCAGTCCCGGAGCCAAAACACAAGGCCCCATGGTCAAGCGGCTAAGACGTCGCCTTCTCAAGGCGAAATCAGGGGTTCGATTCCCCTTGGGGATACCAAATGGTTTTAAAGAATCATCAATTCATTGTTTGGTAGAAAACAAAGGTTGGTGATTTTTAGCAATAGAAAAGGAGGACAACGGAATGGTTAATATTACAGAACTCGCAGCACAAAAGGTCAAAGAGGTGCTAAAAATGCAAAATAAAGAAGATGCATTTCTTCGTCTCTATCTTGCAGGGTCTGGTTGTAGTAGACCGAATTTTGGCATGACTCTGGATGAATCCAAAATGGATGAAGATATTCTTGACGAAGAATTTGGTGTTAGAATACTCACGGATCAAAAACTTTCTATTTATTTAGAGGGAGCCATCATTGACTTTGTCGAGGCAAATGGCAGTGGGGGTTTCGAAATACGTACGGCAAAGATCTCTGATGGCGGAAGCTGTGGTGGAGGTTGTGGTGGCTGCAGCGGAAGCTGTTAATATGGCAGGAAAAAGAGAGCCCGATTTAATTTGAGGCTCTCTTTGATTATTGGAATTTCTATTACTTAATGATAAAATCAGATAAGGAGGTGGCATAGAAATGAGTGAAGAAGAAAGTAAGCTGTGGCAATGCCAGATGCAAAGTTGTGGATATATTTATAATTCCGAAAAAGGCTGTAAAAAAAGTAAGATACCTAAGGATGTTCGCTTTGAGGAATTGCCTGATACTTGGAGATGTCCCTTATGTGGGGCTGGCAAAAAGATGTTTAAACCTGTGTAAGTTTCAAGGCATCCGTTTATTGGGTGCTGTCTTATGCTTATAACTACCTATAACTGGAGGATAAATGTTATAAGAGAAGAACTCTTGGTTCTAACATCCATAAATTCCTTTTTATTACACTTTGAAACGTAAAAATTATTGTATTTTGTAAAAAATGATTTATTATGATGAGGACTTTTTAAAGTGCAATGAAGCCTTCAGAAGAGCATTACTTTTCTAAAGGCTTTTTTCATATGTTTGAAAGGAAGATCTGATGCATAATAAGACAGAAGAAACCAACACATTTTACCAACCAATCATCTCCGTTGCCAAAAAAATCATAGGGATTGAAAGTTTAGCAAGAGGGCTAGATAAGCTAAAAGGAACAGTTATTTCTCCTCTTGAAAGTAATAAAACAGAGGATTTCGATGATTTGCTTGTGGAAGTTGTTAACAAACAAGAAAACCGAGTTAAGCATTGAATGTGCATATATACTTGATGAACAAGGCGTTCAGGTCAGTAACACAATATTTAGTAGTGCTGACAGAAAGTATCGTCAAATACTAATGTTTTATCCGGCCGTAAAAGGTGCAGATAACTCACTAAAGAAATATTATTATAAACTCATGAATTCTAGAGAGCGTAAGTATCTTTCTAACCCTTATGTGTCCCATGCGACCGGGAATGTTTGTATAACGGCGACTAGCGTTTTCATGCAAACTAATAATAAAAACTATATATTATGTGTAGATTTGATACATGAATTATAGCCAAAAGGTAACAATAAAGGGCGATTAGCAAAGTCTCAATATGGACGTGAGATTCCATAATGTTAAAGTAAGCCTTATTAAAATGATGAATCAACTTGACAGCGAGCTCAACAAATTGATTTATTCCAATGCGTGGATAATGTTATGGAGCAGATCAGATGTGTCAGAATGAGAGCCGCTAATAGTTTTAAAATGGGGGTAATAATATGGCAGAAATCAAATTCGAAATCAAAGAAACCATTGGTGTCCTTTCACAGTCAGCAAAAGGATGGTCTAAGGAGCTTAGCCTTGTAAGTTGGAATGACAAAGAACCGAAGTATGATATTCGGGAATGGTCGCCCGATCATTCGAAGATGGGGAAGGGTGTAACATTAACCGCGGAAGAGTTGCAAAAGTTAAGGGATCTACTGAATGGAATTAATCTTTGAATTGCAATTGTAAAAAATAGCACTTGCTTAAGCGACAAGTGCTATTTTAATAGGCTGGTGCCGCCAATCAGCGAGGTGTTATATACCAAATAATCTAAATGGATTCACCCCCGCAAAGTTTCCCGTTTTATACAGCCTTTGAAAAATGGTCAGCGATATAAATAAATAATGGCGGTTAAGATGAAGACGGTAAATTATACACCATATTTTTTCAGACGATAAAGTAGAGTCGGACGAGAAATGCCTAAATATTTAGCGACCTTTGTCTGGTTATTATTATGCTTTTCCATAGCCTTGATAATAAGGTGTTTCTCCAACTCTTCTAATGAGAAACCACCCTCTGTAAGGCTTATTACAGGCGTTATAGTTTCCTCTGAGTTATTAAGTAATTCCTTGGGAAAATGGACTGGCTTAATTTCAGCGCCCTGACAAACAATGAGCGCTCTTTCAATCGCGTTCTGAAGCTCTCTTATATTACCAGGCCAGTTATAGCGAGTTAGAACTTTCATCGATTCTGAGGAAATTTTCTTGCTGCGGGAAGGATCAAATTTTTCAAGAAAATGATTAACCAGAAGGGGAATATCTTCTTTCCTTGATCTAAGCGGCGGCATAATGATATGCAGGACATTTAGTCGATAATAAAGGTCCTCCCTGAAGGCACCATTGGCAATGGCCGTGGTAAGATCTACATTCGTGGTGGCAATGACTCGGACATCGACATGGATGGTTTCAGTGCCTCCAACTCGTTCAAAACACCGTTCCTGTAGTACCCTCAGTAACTTCGCCTGCATACTGAGTGGCATTTCTCCGCTCTCATCCAGGAAAATCGTTCCCTTATCAGCAAGTTCAAATCGGCCCTTCTTTTTACTGGTTGCCCCTGTAAAGGCACCTTTTTCATGGCCAAATAACTCGCTTTCTAACAGTTGTTCTGGAAGGGCCGCACAGTTTACCGCTACAAAGGGCTTATCAGCTCGGTTGCTAGCTTTATGTATTTCCACAGCAGCGACTTCTTTGCCAGTTCCACTTTCTCCTGTTATCAGAACAGTTGCACTCGTTTTCGCAACCTGTTGAACTAAGAGGGCAACCTCTTTCATAGCCTCACTCTGGCCAACAATTTTCCCGTACTTCTTACCTAATTCCTGACGTAGAAAATCAACCTGGTTTTCTAAATTAGAGAGATGTAAGGCTTGCTTAACATGTACCTTTAATTCCTCTAGCTTAAAAGGTTTCGTAATGTAATCCGTGGCCCCAATTTTCATGGCTTCGATTGCAGTGTCAATGGTGCCGTGGGCGGTAATCATAATGACAGGTATGCTGAAGTTTATTTTTTTAATCTCTTTTAAAACCTCAATACCATCAATGTCTGGCATCTTTAAATCCAATATTACCATCGAGGGTTCGTTTTTTTGGGCCAAGTCAATCCCTTGTAAACCTCTTGTGGCAGTGGCTACCTGATAGCCTTCATGACTTAGTGCCCTCTCGAGGGCCCAGCACATTCTTTCTTCATCGTCAATTACCAGAATTTTCGGTGTCAAGAAGATCACTCCTGTCGCAAAATTGTGGAATTACGGGAAGATTAATGATAAAGGTTGATCCCTTGCCCAGGCCACTATTCACATCGATCGTTCCACCATGCAGTTGAATACTTTGATAGGATATCGATAGTCCTAGACCGGTGCCTGTTTTCTTGGTCGTGTAGAAGGGATCAAATATTCTTAGCGTTTCCTCTGCCGGGATGCCCTCTCCGGTATCTGAGAAACTGATCATAATCATGTTGTCAGTTTCTTTTGTTATTATTTCTAATTTGCCACCTGAAGGCATAGCTTCGGCAGCATTTACAATGATATTGACAAAGACCTTTTTTAGCTTTTCGGTATCGGCTAAAATCTTAGAAAGGTTGCTGTCAAGCTGCAATTCAACACTTACCTTCTGCCCTCTTAACATCGCTGCTGAAAAAGAGAGGACTCCCGTGATCAAATCGTTGACGGAACACTCCTTAATAGAAACTTTGGTAGGACGTCCAAAGTCCAGGAGTTCTTGAATTTCCATGTCCTGACGGTCAACCTGTTCGTCTATGGCCTTTGTAAATTCCTCGATACCACTTACTTGCGAGTATTCTTGCTTCATAAGTTCGACTAAGGTTTTGATAATACCGATAGGGTTACGCAATTCATGAGCCACACCCGTTGCTAAACGACCAAGCGCAATAAGGTGTTCGGATTGCTTGAGTTGGTCTTCAAGCCGTTCCTTTTCGCCTAGGCCTACAGCCATCCTGTTGACGGCTTGGGCTACTTGCCCCAGTTCACCCGACATCTCAGGCAACAAGTGATGGATATCTTTCTCCATACTTTGTAATCCCAGCTTTAAGCGGTCGACCCCTGTGGTTAAATTTCTGATGATTAAAAGGGTACCAATCATAACTAAGGCTAGAACGCCAAGCATGAAATAACGTAGTAGTTTCCGAAAGTAATTACTCTGGTAAAAGAAGGGATTAAGTCGCTCCTCAACCCACATAACGGCGACTACTTTCCCTTTTAGTACAACTGGAGAAGTGTACTCAACGACCTGATCATCCCAAGAACCAGAAATCCGAAAGAGTGGTCCGTTATCCACCTCGGTCGCTATCAGGCCTGGTTTAGCATTGGCAAAGATTTCTCTCTCCCTCTGAGCTTCTTCTTCCTGCGAGAGGTTACGATAATTATGTAGGAAACCTAATACCGTAATCTTCTCTGTACGAGGAACATATAGACCGAAACGGATGCCTGGATTTGCAGGAATTTGGGGTTCTACGGCCTGGGTAAACTCATTAGTAAGGATGGCTAATGAGATATCTTGTGGCGGCCCTGACCAGCTTAACTCTAAATTTCTCGAAAACTCATTGTTTGTACTTTTGACCAAGGCCTCCAGTCGCTGCTCTTTGTCCAAGAATACAACTTCATCCGTCCGTGAGGCAAAAAAGATGTCGTACATAAAAGCGACTAAAGGTACAAGCATGATTGCTGCTATGATAATCACGATCTGATTCGTAAGGCTATAGCGTTTAAAAAAAGAAAATATTTTTTTATTTCTAATATTGATCATCTCCATATTATGTGAGATTAAAAAATTGAATCATATAATACATAATAGTAATGGCTTTGATGCAATGATAAAAATGCCCAAATTCAAACTAAAAACGGAGTATAGAGACGATAAACCGTTCAAATAGAATTATCTGATCTTTGGGCGAAGTGTATCATTTGATACACTTCTTTTTATTTTAATGAATAAAAGGTTGAATCTAATGGGTTTCTAGGGTTGGTACGCTATTTGCTATATAAAGAATTATATCACAAGGATGATAGGAGGGAAGATAGTAATTTAGTATGGAGAGGCATTCATCCTGGACGTTGCTAAGCACAACACAACCGTAGGTAGAGTCCCCTAGGGTAAGTCTAGATAATAGGGGCGTAAGAATTTTTGAAGGGGGTGATGATATACATTGAATTTCAACGTGAATTGCGAACGATGTAGAGTTCCCTTCAAAAAAGGAGACGTTTACAATTACAGAGGCAATAATCTATGCGAGGATTGCTATGTTCTTCTGTACCTGTTCGACAGGGAAGCTCCCGATGTCTATTTGCCAGATAAAGTACAGCTGCGTCCCAAAATTCCGGTGGCTGTAGGGCGTCGATTATCAACTAAAGGGTAAGTTGATAAGACAAGAGCTAACTAATGGTCTATTGTAAGTTCCGGATTAACGGTCGTGAAAGAAATCCCTTTCATTAGCTTAAGTAATTGATGCAACATGTTTAACCGTAGGAGGTCAAACACAATGATTGAAAATTTATTTACTCATGCCAGTTCATTATTTATAGCAACCAATGTTGCTGTAGCGCAAGCAGCTGGTACACCTGGAGTACCATGGTGGGTGTGGCCTCTTGCCTTACTAGTGACGACCTTTCTGATTGGGATAGTCGCTTCGCTAGCCGGAGTTGGCGGTAGTGTACTGTATGTGCCAATTGTCAGTAGCTTTTTCCCGTTTAACTTCGATTTCATTCGTGGCTCTGGCTTGTTTGTAGCACTTGCATGTTCGTTGTCTGCAGCGCCCAAACTATTAAAACTAAATTTAGCAAGCCTGCGCCTGGTTATTCCCTTAGCTTTAATTGCTTCATCCTCAAGTATTGTAGGCGCATATTTAGGACTTTCCTTACCGCAAAGTATTCTTAAGATTTTATTAGGCGTTTTAATCACAGGTATTGCAGTTCTTTTCATTTTCTCCAAAAACAGTGAGATCCCCGTAATCGGAACTCCTGACCCCTTAACCCGATATTTAAATATCGGAGGTGCATATTTCGAGCCTTCTAATGGTAAAAATGTTACTTGGTCTGTATGGAGACTCCCAATTGGACTGGTACTTTTCTGTTGTATTGGAATTATCGCTGGAATGTTCGGAATCGGTGCAGGCTGGGCTAACGTGCCAGTACTCAACATGCTTCTGGGTGCACCCCTTAAAATTGCTGTTGGCACTAGTATGTCATTGTTGGCCATCACAGACACTTCAGCGGCATGGATTTATTTGAACCAAGGTGCGGTGCTTCCTATCATAACGATTCCATCTGTTTTAGGAATTATGGTGGGCTCGCGGGTTGGTGTTATTCTATTAAAAACTGCTAAGCCGAAATCTATCCGGTATATTGTTATTCTCATGTTATTGTTCGCTGGATTGAAGTCTTTATTAGCAGGATTAGGATGGGGGTAAAAACATATGAGTAGTCAAACATTTGTTCAAAATAATCGTGTAAAAAGTGTCGTAATCAGTCAACCTAAGGCTATTGTTTCCACGAACGTGGAAGTAAGCCCGGAACAGAATAGATATGCTAGTATTTTGTTAGTTTGCTCATGGGCTGGAATCATTGTAATGCTGATAACGTTCCTTCTGTATATGGGTGGCCTTTTTAATCCTCTTGTTAAACCTTCGGACATGCCGCTTTATTGGGGATTGAATGTGCATCAGTACTTGCAGGTTACACATGCACCTAGTGGTTGGGACTGGATGAGATTGATTAATCATGCTGATTATTTAAATTTAGTTGGGTTAGCTTTTTTGGGAATTGTCTCAGTTCTTGGGTATATTTCACTCTTTATAGATTACTCGCGTAAGAAAGATTTTCCGTTCCTCTTAATGGTTGCTTTGGAGATTTTAGTAATTACTTTAGCTGCTTCCGGTATTTTTCGCATCTCTGGGGGAGCGTGATTTTGACAATCGCTAAAGTGTAGGCACAGATAATTTTAGACCAAGAAAGTTTGGTTATATACTTTATTAGTCAAAACAGAATAAGCCCCGAAGAGATGCATTTGCTCTTCGGGGCTTATTCTGTTTTGGCCATTTTAACGACGCTAAACTTAATAAAATTGTAGTGCGTTGTTAGCGAGAAACTATATAAATCACAGAGTTGTAAAATAATTGGTTATAATCTCTTGAGTTGACTATGGACCCAACAAGGGAAATATTGGTTAGATAACTATAGACATAATACTTTCCTCAGTGTTAATCTTTATTTGTATAGTTGTATTAAAAGGAGGTGCGGTTATGGCTGTGGGTTTTATTGCTATCGTTGTCATGGTCGCCGTTTTTGGAATTGTTTTTGTTGATTACAAACAGCAGCATGGAAGAGGCGGATGTAACTAACTCTTAGGGGATGTCTAAACATAATTTCAAATATAGTTTAACTCCGATAAGGAGCAGAAACATAACCAACCCGATTGTGAATTCGTTATTCTTTATTCTTATAACGCACGTACGAATTACTTGGAATATTTTCAGGTCACATACCCAATAAACAATGCCATTCTCGGGCAGGGAGCGGTTTGTGGGATCTCTACCTGCCTGGAGATGCTGAGAGGAATATTTAATGTGTTGGCGAGAAAATAAAAATTTTCTCGTCAACACATTTCGTTTTTTATATTGAAGGGTGGGTTGAGGGTATTAATAATTATGTGTACCTATAACTACTGGCTTGCCGAATTTCCCTTCCAGTTTCGTTTTAATACCGTTGAGGTCAATGGGACAGGCGGAAGTGTTTCTAGCCCTAACTACACAGGTACCGATATGAATAGCATCTATATCTTGTAACAAATAATCAGCCATTTCCATAACTAATCCAACTTTAGGCATAACTAAACCAGGGCAATCGCCACAACCACTGAGACCCGCAATCTGAACGGTGTCATACTTTGCAAATTCACCTTCTTTAAGCGCAGCAGCTTTAAAACACTTCAGGCAAGCAATACAACTGACATCACGAATTTTAGTGCAGGATACAATTAGAATATTAGCCATTAAACAAAGCCCCCTTTATTTAAGTAACTATATTCCACAAGGACATAAGTAATCCTGTATTTACTTAGGATATATTCAGGGGATTTAGTAACTTATTTAGGCAAGTCCTGGCAGTTGGTTTTGAATTTGTAACCGTGCAATATAAAAATTTTATGGAACAAGACCGCTGCAATAGCATTCTGTTAAAAATGAAGCAGAAAAGCTGATGAACGGCTTGTGACGTGAATATTTTGAAGACAATACTGGGCGATTTTTAGTAGAAATCAGCCATAATGGAGATACTGTTGAAGTAACAGTTGAACTGAATTAAACAACGACACATGTCAATCTTAAAGTGGTTGGCATGTGTCATTTAGTCTCTAAAACAAATAATTTTTAAATTAAATTAAAATAAGTATGCCTTGAAGTCTAAATAGTAGTAGAATTATCGGTGTTGATTACGGAGTTTAGTGGTAGCAGATTATACAATATGCACAAGTACTATGATGAATTGTTGGAGTGATAAAATGATTAACTTTAAAGAAATAGAACTAAACGACAAGAATTGGATGGAACCCCTAATTATCAAAGCTGATATGAGTGGTTGTCATCAAAACTTCACAAACATATTTGCATGGTCGGAAATCTATCAATATCGTGTTGCAAGGGTAAATGGTTACCTTGTGGTCAAAGGGGTTATCGATGATTCCCACTATTATTTTTATCCTGCGGGTTCGGGTGATATTAAGACTGTATTTGAGGTCATGCAACATGACGCTGCTTCTTGCGGTCATGAATTTGTATTAGCCGGAGTATCCCCAGAGAATATTGCCGTGCTGAATGGCGTGTTTCCTGATCACTTCGAGTATAAAGTGATGAGAGAAAGCTTTGATTATGTTTATCTTCTGGATAAGCTAGTCACGCTGGCAGGGAATAAACTTCACTCTAAACGCAATCATATCAACAGATTTAATAAGGAAAATAGTAACTGGAGCTTTGAAAAGATCTCATTAGAAAACTTAGCTGAATGCTGGGAGATGAACCTGCAATGGTGTAAAATCAATTCCGGTAATGAGGATGAAATTGCCAAAGAAAGCTGCGCAGTACGTCGTTGTTTTAACAACTTTACCGCTCTTGGCTTAGAGGGTGGACTTATACGTGTAGAGGGCAAGGTTATTGCCTACACGATGGGAGAAAAATTGAATTCAGATACCTATGTCGTTCATATTGAAAAAGCATTTGGAGAGATAGGGGGTGCCTATCAAATAATCAACCGTGAATTTGCTGCTTTTATCCAAGAGAGCTATCCCCAACTGATTTATGTGAACCGTGAGGAGGACATGGGCTTTGAGGGATTACGAAAGGCTAAGTTATCCTACCATCCGGATAAAATGGAGGAAAAATTCTTTGCTACCTATATAGAATTTTAATATAAGTCATTTTTTAAAAAAGCAGATGGAGATTGAATTTATGATGAACGTAGTCAGACTAGCCCAAGAAGGTGAGACAGTTTGTCAAAAAGAACTTTGGAAACGTTGCTTTGGGGATCCTGACAGTTATATCGATTTCTACTATGCCAATCGGTACAAAGAGGACGAAACTGCAGTATTGCTTCATGGTGGAGAGATTCTGGCCATGCTTACGAGAATACCTGTTGAAACGATGACACCGGATAAACGAAGCTTTAACACAGTCATGCTCTACGCTATCGCAACACACCCAGAATACCAGCGAAGAGGTTTTGCTACTCAATTAATAGATTTTAGCAACGAATATCTTAGGTCAGGGAAGAAGGAACTTTCTGTTCTAGTCCCAGCCAATAGGCAACTTGCTGATTTTTATCGAAAACAAGGATACCAGGATGGATTCTACCTTAGGGAGTCCTTACTTAGTCGCGAGGGGGTAGATAGATTACCAATCCATAAATCGTGCCATTGCACGATCACATCGGTAACTCCCGAAGAGTATAATCGCAGACGGAATAAACAACTGAGTGGTAGACTCTTTATTTCGTATGCTGATGGAGATATTGCCTATCAGAAAAAACTGTCACAAAAGTCTGGAGCGGACATCTATGCTGTAGACATTGAAGAAATAAAGGGCTGTTTAGCAGTTGAAAGACTGCCTTCTGACACGGCGCTCATCAAGGAAATCTTACTCCCAGAGGATTTAATGAATGTGGCTATCCAACAGATAGTAAAACAACTGCCTGCCAAGGAATATGTACTGCGCACACCTCCCCATTTAGCCGAGCATTTAGGGGGTTCCGTTCGCCCTTTTGGAATGATTAGGGCACATAGAGAAATCGATTGGGTGATAACACCAGAAGATTTAGGATATCTGGGATTTGCATTCGATTAGTAATACTCGCTCAAAGCCTAAGTCAGCTAGAGGGGAGATCGGTAAGATTTTGGAGAGACGCGTGCTCTCCTTTTTGATGTATAAATCTAAGATATCACCGATTTATTCAGAGAGGCCAACGGACGGATAGAGAAGGGTCGCTGTCCACAGTTATCTAGGAGTATGGCATTGTCCATGGAACGACATAATCTATGACAAAGAATGACGAGAGGGGCGGGACAAACTCCATATTGATGAGATGGAAAATCCACTTATGGGAAGGCCTTTGGGAAGACATACTTGCCTGAATAGATACACTAGGTATTTAGGAACTGCTTAACCGGTAGTTCCTTTCTTCTTAAAAAACGTGGCCGTCCACATACTGTCGGAATGAATTAATGCTATAATTATTAGACAGGGCTGAACACGGGCGGAACTCTACGAATAGAAGGGCGAAGGACTGGAATGATCGATAAACTATTGGACACGTTGGAAAGGTTTAATCTCAAACGGGCGTCTGAACTTATTAATAACAAAACATCTCACCCGCACCCCGCCGGAGATTTATTCTATGATACTGAAACCCTGATTCTGCCAGAATACCAACATGTCAAAACTCCGCTGCCAGTTAAAGAATTTCTGGAAGATATTAAAGGAATGACACTCGGATGTGCGGATTTTCCAAGAGATAATCTTAAGTTTTGCCAGGATTCCTTGGCCTATTCTAGGCAACAGAAGACGCAGGGAAAACCAGTAAAGCCTGTTTTTATTAGGATTCACGAGATCTTATTTGAAGCCCTCAATAACGCCCAAAAGGAATGGTATTTCTACTGGAGAAAAGAAGTTTTGAGGGGTAACTATTTAAGTACAGATTCAGGCTGCGTTTTCATTTTTGTTTACGAATTATTAAATTACACATTTAACGAAAATGCAGCGTTTAATTTAAGTATGTTGGATCGGGTTTGCCTAAATTATCAGGCTAGGCATTGTAATTTAGGTCGTTTTCTACCACGCTGGATTTCCGATTTTTGCTATGAGTTAGGGGAATATGACCTTGAAAAGAAGTGGACTTCCAGGATACGAAACTGTGAATTCTCTGATTATGAGATCCTCAAACAATTTGAGAACAAACTGGAGACAGTTTCTATTACCTTTTGGAAGCGATTTATCAGATCTAATAAAACGAATTTCTTCAAAACAAATAGAAATTTCGTTTATAAAGTCTTCAAGTCTTCAGTTGCGCTCCTGGAAAATGAGTATCAAGCTCAAGGTAAAAATCTCATAGATGCATGGATATTGCTTAATGAGAAGGATAGTTTTGAACGTCGATTATTCCCCAATGCGTTGATAGGCCGTAAGGTTAAAAATAAACCAGAGGCTTTACGAATTCCAACGCTAAAAATGAGAGAAGACCTTACGGCCTTATTTCGTTTGGCAGAAAACATTGCCAGAGTAAAAGCAGGGGAAAAACGCCAATTAAACGTCGATGAAACACTCTTCCCAGAGGGATTTAAAGATACGCTCTTAGAGTTGTTTCAGGATAAAGCGCAACCTTCATTAATGTTTGGAAGTCGCTTTGTAAAAGCCCAAAATAAAGGATCGATGGGCTTGGGTAGCTCGATTCCAGAGCCTCCGGAAACTTTGGAACAAGGTGTGGCGACAATTCCTCTTATTGAGTTTGATTTAGAGCGAATTGATACGTTGGATAAGGAAAGCAAGGAGTTATTAGAGATTTTTGCTCTCCGATATGATGAAGAAGAGGAAGTTGATCATCACGATAAATTAGATTTGGAACGAGGGAATAAATTCCTCGAATTGATGAGCATCTCGGAGAAGGTTAAGAAGGCGAAGGAATCGGAGTCAAGGCGGAAAGAAAAAGAAAAACCCATAAATAGTTTGGCTTCGGTGTTCAAGGATGGAAATTCCGAGGATGTTGAGCCCTTCGTGGCCGAATTAACTGAGTTGGAGCGCGATTTTCTCCTTGGGTTCAAAGATCTAATCAGGGTCAAGCAAGAGGGGATAAACTACCTCAAAACTCGTGGGACCATGATGGGGGTCTTTATCAATACCCTTAATGAGAAATCGTTAGATCATTTAGGGGACAACCTCCTAGAACAAGAGGGAGACGTTATAGTGTTCAATGAAGATTTCAAGCAAGTACTTCTTAAACTTGCTGAGGAGGTATAGGTACGTGGTAGGAAAACTTCGTAAAAAGGATTCCACAGCAATTCTAAACTCGCTTTATGGGGGAGTCGTGCCCAATCGGGGTCTGGAACATATTATGGTCGGTCGTAAAGAAGAGGCTACTCAGATTCTGAACGATTTAGAGACCGTGAAGGACGGAGCCTCAATTATTAAATTTATTATTGGACCCTTTGGCTCGGGTAAGACTTTTCTGCAAGCCCTAATCCAACAAGTTGCTTTCAGCGAAAAGTTCGTGGTCGGCAAGGTTGATTTTGATGCTAATCGCCGACTTTACGGCTCTGAGGGTAAGTCAGTGGCTACTTATTCGGAAATGATGAAAAATCTAGCGGTTGCGACGTCCCCCGATGGAAATGCTTTGCCGATGATTTTGGATCAATGGATCAGTGACGTACAGACCAAAACCATGCAAGAAAAAGGGTATGGTACGGTAACGTATGATAATCCGCAATTTATCCTTGACGTGGAACACGAAATTGCGGAGACCGCGACCAAGATGGATCGGCTCGTGGGTGGTTTCGATTTTGTACGAGTTCTGATGCAATATTTTAAGGGCTTCGTGGAAGACAACAATTCCCTTCAGCGCAGCGCACTTCGCTGGTTGCGAGGGGAATATTCGACTAAAACGGAGGCTAGAGGGGATCTGGGAGTCAGAGATATTATTGATGACTCTAATTATTATGACTACATTAAGGTCATAGCTCAATTTGTCCGGCAAATCGGGTATTCTGGCTTGGTCGTTAATTTCGATGAGGCTATTAACCTTTACAAGATAACTCATCCGCAAGCGAGGGACAAGAACTACGAAACCATTCTCAAGATTTTTAATGATACCTTGCAGGGCCATGTCTCAGGTTTGTATATTATTTTTAGTGGCACACCTGAGTTTCTCGAAGACGAGCGGAGAGGGCTTTATAGTTATGAAGCCATCAAGCGAAGACTGGTTTTAAATAAATTTGAAAGCAACGAGTTTAGGGACTTATCTCAACCAGTGATTAAACTTACTCCGCTTAAACACGAAGAGTTGTACCTTTTGCTCAAGAATCTGGTGGAAATTCACGCGTTTCATTATAATTACGAACCAGGGGTTAGTGGCGAAGAACTCCGTTCGTTTATCATTCGGGAATATTCAAGGCCAGGGGCTTTAGAAAATTTGACGACGAGTGATATCATCCGAACCTTTATTGGTGGATTAAATATTCTGCAGCAGAATTCAGGGTTTGACCGCTCGAAGATTTTTGGTGATCAGGAGGGTGCGAAATCCCTACCTCCTAAAAGCGCGGCAACGGGTCGGTTTAGTTCAGTCAAGATTTAGGTTTAATGGCGGAGTATTCCTGGATGCCATCAACCGTTCTCGCGATCCTGTCTTTCTTTCTCGCCCAAGTGGTAGTATCCGTCACTGGAATCCCTATCCCCATAAACCAGATCTCTTTAGAGGGAGTCGCTGGGGCTCTTGTTGCCATGTCTGTTTTAATGTCTATCTATTTTCCAATTTACTTCAAGTTTGGCTATCTCCGATCTAGAATGGTCGGCATGATCTTATTTTTTGCATGTTTCTTCTTTTTACCTATGGCAGTTGCTCTGACTGTGCACGGGCTTGGAGGCGTGGATAACCCGGTTGTGAGAACTATAGTTGCTACTATGCAAAGAGCCATAGGCTGGCTACAAACTCAAGCAGATTGGCAAATAGCTAGTTATTTGTTAGCCCTAGGTTGGATTTTGATGGCCGCTTCGGTTTCTCTTTCTTTGAGGTTCTATACCAAAAGGGAATTCTAGAGTTAGTTAATCGCGCAAATACAACAAATGGGAGGAGTATTTACGGATACCTTTAAACTTTTATCTAAGAAAATGCAACAACGAATCTGGGCTATGAAATGGGAGTATTTTACCCCGGTTCAGGATCAGACGATCCCGCTTATCATGCAGACGGACTCAGATATCATAGTTTCAGCGAACACAGCTTCGGGAAAAACCGAAGCTGCTTTTCTACCTATTATTACGAAAATTGAGGATCGTGCTCAGAAAGAGTTAAAGGCACTCTATATTTCTCCACTTAAAGCGTTAATCAATAACCAATTTGATCGGATTGAACGCTTATGCCAACATTGTGAGATTAATATCTATCGTTGGCATGGGGATGTAGGCCAAAGTCACAAAAACAAACTACTTAAAAGCCCTTCGGGAATTCTTCAGATTACGCCTGAATCCTTAGAAAGCCTTTTTATTAATAAGACGGGGTATTTGAAACCTCTTTTCCAGGGCATAGAATTTATCGTGATTGATGAAATCCACTCGTTCCTCGATTCTCAGCGAGGCACGCAACTACGTTCCTTGTTATCGAGGATGGAAACGTATACGCGGGTTCGACCCCGTATTATTGGCTTATCCGCAACTATTCGAAATTTTACTCTGGTAAAACAATGGGTTAATTATCATCGACCCGAAGAGGTTAAAGTGGTCGAAGCGTCGGATGAGGGCAAGGAACTTCAGTATTCCTTATTACATTTTCCCGCTGGAAAGGAAGGGAAAATACCCTTAGGGCTTTTCGAGGACCTGAGAGAGGTCACTAGAGAGTATCAATCTCTCATTTTTTGTAACAGTCGAGGCACGGTGGAAGAAACGACGGTCACGCTTAACCGTTTAGCCGAAAAGGAGGGGATCCAAGAAGGGTACTTTGCTCATCATTCCTCGATCGATAAAGCCGAAAGAGAGTACGTCGAGAAAAGGTTGGCGACGTCAAGAACCCCTCAGAGTATTGTTTGTACCAGCTCGCTAGAACTTGGGATCGATATTGGAGCGCTCGATTTGGTCTGTCAACTGGACACTACCTTTACGGTTTCCTCCCTCAAGCAACGCATGGGGCGTTCTGGCAGAAGGCAAGAAGACGCGCAAATCCTTCAGATGTATACCACCAGTGAAGACAGCTTGGTACAGTCCATTGCCGTCATGAAGCTCTTACTCGAAGGATGGATTGAGCCAGCTGCGGGTTATCCTGTGCCCTATGATATTGCCTTTCATCAAATCATCTCTCTTTGTCAGGAGTATAATGGCATGACTTGGAGTCAACTCCTTCATATCCTCGAAAAAAATGCTGCCTTTTACAAGCTTTCCAAGCAGGATATGGTGAACCTCATTAATCATATGGTGATGACGGAGATGTTAGAGATCGTTCCTGGACACAATGAGTATATTGTGGGGCTAGAGGGAGAGCGACTATTAAGAGGAAAGGATTTTTACTCGGTCTTCATGGTGGCCCTTTATTATGAAGTGTACTGTGGCATGCGCAAGATCGGGCAACTCGATAAAGGAGTTAGGTTTGATATTGGGGAAAACGTCATCTTAGCAGGAAAGCTATGGACCATTAAGGATATGGACACGAAGAAGAATAAGATTTTCGTCCAAGCTGCGGTGAATGCTAAAAAGCCAAAGTATCTGAGTGATCCAGGTAAGATTGATCGTAAAATCGCAGAAACGATGGTTAACGTTTTGTGTTCGGAGGAACAATTCCAATACCTTGACGCCAAAGCAACAGAGTGTCTGTCGAGTACGCGACGAAAGTATTCCATGTATCATGTATCTGCCAATCAGCGTATTGCATGGGAGGAGCGTGAGGTTCTGGTCTTTGAGCCTTTTGCGGGAACTGTGATTTGTAATACTCTGATTTGGCTGCTCAGAGCGGTATCTGGTCTTGATATCAAACGCAGGCCGAGTCAAATAGAACGCATTGTATTGCCAAAGGATGTGGTGTTTTCAGACCTTATAGACAGGATCCGAAATCGAGTTTGGGAGGAAGCGGATCTGGTCTTGTTCATCAGGGAAAATGAGTGGCTGGTAACAAGATACTCGCCCTATTTGACGGACGAGCTGCAACAAAAAATGCATTTAAAGAGCGAACTAGATCTTAAAGGGGCCTTGGACTTTCTGGAGAGTTATCAATTTGTTACTATTTCTTTGACTGAATAAGGAAGGGTATCAATGAAACATCGTTACTTTGTTCCTTTGTTTCCCCTGATGTGAAAAGTTCGGTGTTAATTGGCCTCGTCGCAACCGCATTAATGATAAGAGACGCAGGGTGATCTGTGTCTCTTATCATTAAAACTTTAAATACATCCTTTTCACCGAAAAATATCCAATCATGACCCCGACAGGAACCATCCCCAGAGCTCATATCCAGGAGCGAGTTAGTAAAACTACTTCAAGACCAAGTAACAGTTGGCCTGGCAAAGCCATTAAGGAGATGGCCTTCCTCGCCGCCTCCATCTTTGTCTCTGGTAGCCAAGGGAAATAATTAAAAAATGGGGCATTAATTACTTCCGGCCAGGAGATCCCCACAACATTGGTCAACATAATCAAAAATACAATCCAAAGAAGCCATTTGTAATCTCCTGGAAAGACTATAATCATGACTAGGTAGGTCCCAACAAGTTTGAAGTAGAAACCGACGTCCCCTTCATTACGTAACACGGCCTTGAGGCACATTTCCACTAATCCATTCACTGGGCTTCGTTTCTCAAAAAGCAGGTTCGAGTTTCTGAATAATAATGGGCGTTTCCTAGAGAAGCTGGGTTTTTTTACATAACGCAAAAAGCAATAGCCAATGCAGAATCAAATAATGAGAAATGATCCATTGAACATTGTCGAGGATTATTGGGAATTGGATGATAGATGTAATCATCCAATTGGATGTTGTAAGGTGGGAATCTCCCCCATATAATTAGCCTAAAACTTTATAGGGGGAAAATAACTATGCAACATACTTATGCCGAAAGAGTAAATCACATGGAAAATTCAGCGATTCGCGAACTTCTAAAAGTCACTGAACAACCGCATGTTATTTCTTTTGCTGGCGGTCTTCCAGCCCCAGAGTTGTTTCCACTCTCCGAAATCAGGGAATCTTATACTCAAGTTCTCGGAGCTGGCGACCATTCCGTTCTCCAATACGGAACTACCGAGGGATATTTACCCTTACGCGAGGTGATATCCGCCCAAATGCGCGCTAAGGGTATCCAGGCTGAACCAGAAAACATTTTCCTTACGAACGGTTCACAACAAGGTTTGGATCTTATCGCAAAGCTATTTATCAATCCTGGCGATGTGGTGCTCCTGCAGAGTCCAAGCTATCTTGGAGCCATCCAAACCTTTCGAAGTTACCAGGCCAATTTTAAATCAATCCCAACAAATGGGGCAGGAATTGATGACATTGCTCTCGAATTATCTATAAAACTGAACCGTCCCAAGATCATTTACCTTG
Organism: Desulfosporosinus sp. Sb-LF; assembly: GCF_004766055.1. Classification (NCBI taxonomy): domain Bacteria; kingdom Bacillati; phylum Bacillota; class Clostridia; order Eubacteriales; family Desulfitobacteriaceae; genus Desulfosporosinus; species Desulfosporosinus sp. Sb-LF. The sequence continues at coordinate 90,750 of NZ_SPQR01000013.1, forward strand.
CTCCAACTTATCAGAATCCAACCGGCACTACCTTTACTATTGAAGAACGAAAGGCGGTGCTTCGCATAGCGAGCAAATACGGTGTTCCTGTGTTAGAGGATGATCCCTACGGTGAACTCCGCTATGATGGTTCTGCCTTACCAGCGATCAGGTCTTTCTCCACCGAGGATGAGGTGATTTATCTAGGCACCTTTTCTAAGACCCTTGCTCCTGGACTTCGACTCGGTTGGATTGTTGGTGGAAAGAATCTGATAGACAAACTCGTCGTAGCAAAAAAAGGGACGGATTTGCACACCAGCACCCTCTTACAAAGGGCTACTCACTACTACCTGACGCATTTTAACGCGACTGAACACATCGAAACGATTCGCCAAGCCTATAAAGTGCGAAGAGATCTTATGCTTAACGAACTCAAAGAAAACTTCTTTGATCGGGCGATATGGACTGAGCCAAATGGAGGTATGTTTATTTGGCTGACCCTACCGGAAAGATATGACACTCTTGACCTCTTGCCCAAGGCATTGGCTGGAAATGTGGCCTATGTTCCGGGAGCCCATTTCTTTGTAAATGGGGGGGGATGCAGTAGCATGAGATTAAATTTTTCCAATCCTACCCCACTGCAAATAAAACAGGGAATTAAACTTCTGGCGAATATACTGACAATTGACTGATGGTACGAGGTTAGAAGTTCGGATCTCAAAACCTCGTGCATCGAATTTGTAATGTGAGGGAAAACGAATCATGAAACTGCACTTAGACCGTTCCATTAAGACGCCGCTTTATTTACAGATCAGGAGCCAGATTCGTCAACTCATCCTTGATAACGATCTTTCGCCCGGTTTTCGCCTCCCTCCTGAGCGAAAGCTCGCCACCTCGTTAGGCGTTAATCGAACCACAGTTGTGAATGCCTATCATGAGCTGGTAGCGGATGGATTGATACAGCCACACGTTGGCAAAGGAACCATCGTACGTCCCCCTCGGCCGACAGAGCATTCCTTTGACCGTTTTGCTAATGCCAATGCAATTCAGCCGATATCTTGGCAGAATTTTTATACCAGGCAGTCTGAACGCATGCACAATCCGGTATTGGCGTCAATATTGGATGAGATCGGTGAGGAGGATCAGATTTCTTTCGCCTTGGGATCGCCAGCAGGTGAATACTATCCGCTAAAAGAATTCAGTGAAATAAGTAAGGAAGTAATGCGTCCTGGCAATTGGCAGGTTTTCGAATACGGACCTACCATTGGGCATTATCCTCTGCGCCAATACTTAGCGAATTGGCTTGGTCAGCGGAGCATACATACTCAAGCTCAAAGTATTTTAATGACTTCAGGTTCTCAACAGGGACTTGATCTGCTGACGAAAGTTTTCTTAGAGCCAGGTGACTATATTGTGATGGAGGAGCCTTCCTTCCTGGGCGCTATAGGAGTTTTTAAGGCAGCGGGCGCTCATATTCTCACTGTACCTTTAGATCAGGAAGGCATGAAAACGGATGTTTTAGAACAGATTCTCTCGCGTCATCGGCCTAAATTCATTTACACCCTTCCGACGTTCCAGAATCCATCGGGAACAACCATGAGTTTTGCGCGACGACATAAGCTTCTCAAATTGGCCTATCAATACCATGTGCCCATCGTGGAAGATGACCCCTACAGCGAACTTTATTACGAAAATCAGCCATTCCCTTCCCTAAAGTCTTTGGATGAGCACGAACATGTAATATATCTTGGAACGTTCTCGAAAATACTCTTTCCGGGCCTTCGCCTTGGCTGGTGTGTGGCACCTTTTCCAGTGCTAGAGCAATTGTCCCTTGCCAAACAGCACGTTGACCTTCATACTAGCACCACGGTTCAATGGGTGATGACGGAATTTTGCAACCAAGGACTGTTGGACGAACACCTTCCCATCGTAAGAAAGCAATACATGCGACAACGCGATGCCATGGTGACCGCTTTAACGGAGTTTGCGCCTCAAGGTTTATCTTGGACAGTACCGGAAGGTGGGTATTACTTGTGGTGTGAACTGCCACCAGGCATGAAAGCTGCGGCACTGCTCACCAAAGCAGCGGAAAAGAAAGTGACTTTTGTCCCGGGAAATGCCTTTTACGTCAGCTCTGGAGGGAAAGACCGGATCAGACTCTGTTTCAGCCGTCATTCCGAAACAACGATTAGAGAAGGAATCTACCGCCTCTGCAAGACTATTTCAGAGATATTAAATCAGCCTCACCCTAGTGGTACGACTAATCGACCTCGATATAGCGAACCTTTGGTGTGAATGTATAAAAGAAGGAGCTTGATTTAATCAAGCTCCTTCTTTTATACATTCACGAACTAAATCTATATCCCGTATGCCGTAATGCCTCGATAAATTCCAGATTAGATAGGAAGTCAGAGATGAATTTGAGCAAAGACGAAAGACTTTTAAAGCGAAAGGCTTGCTAAAACAAGCTTCCGTTCTTGAAATTACGACGACTCACACGAGGAGTCATGTAGGGGTTTTCGCTGATATTATTATTTTATAACATGGTTTTGAGATAATACTAATTAGTAAATTTGCCATGATTTGGGCAATCTACGGTCTATTTATCAAGCGTGGTTTTTGTAAGTATTTTCATTCCAGGTGCTCCAGCAAAACCAGGAGCCAAATACCAAGTCGTTTAAATTTTCATAAGCTATGGGATTAGATAGTTCGATTTTGATTATAAAACGAGTTATTGCACTAGATATAACGTCCCCTTTGTCTTGTGGAACCTTAAATGGTTTATTAATAAATGTTGGTAGGGATAAGAAATTGGTATTGATAAAATCTAATAATATATTAAGTGCATATGAACGTGACACGCCTCTACTAAAGCCGTGCGTTTTTAAAAATTTGGTTAATTCCTTAGCTAAGAGGTCGGATTTTTTTTCTACATCGTCTACATTGGTTAATGCCCTTACAAACTTAGTTCCTTTAGGGGTAATAGAATAACTTTCTCTTTCCTCGAGCTTAAAATAACCTTTAAGGTTACCCCTTCGGCATATTTCCTTTATAAAATGATTGGGAATATCCAATATAAATCTCGATTTTAAGTACGATTTAATTTGGCTAAATCCTATAGTCTCTGCATGAGAGTCTATAACGAACGCTACAAAGGGTATAAACGAGCTTATATGATCCTGTTCTTCGTACAATGATTCACGTGTAGCAATCAATCTATCCATCGAAATCCTCCTAATTAATTTAGTTTAAACATTGAGAAAAAAAGTACAAATAAAATTAACAAAATGTAATTGTCAAAAGAAGTTTTACGCCCAGCTCTCAGTAGTGTATATTATCACAATATTTCTGAAAAGTGAATTGAATTCACTGTTTTAGAGTTATTTGGGGAATTTATAAAAATGGTGTAGCCAGGACCAGGACCGGTGGATAAACATTAGGAGAAACAATAAACTTGTCATATTGACATAATGTGTTATAAGACATATATTTAAGAGAATAAGTGTATATACACATTAAATTTTATAGTCTGCATAATAACTGTAGAAAGGCGATAGGTCAATGAATCATATCAGATGCAATCCGAAATCTCCTAGTCCTTGTCATTGTTTGAATATAAGGCGGGCTTCCCAGGCGGTAACCCATTTTTATGAAAAGGTTTTAGAACCAAGCGGATTAAAAATAACGCAGTATTCGTTATTGCGGAATCTTGAACCGATAGAGCCAGTTAGCATGAGCGTGCTGGCTAAAATCATGCGCATTGACAGAACTACTCTGAATCGAAATATGAAGCCACTGTTGAATGCTGGTCTAATAAAGGTTAATTCTGGAAAAGATTCGCGTTCCAGACAGGTGATGCTCACCGAAGCTGGTAAAGTCGCGTTGAGTAATGCTTGGGCACTATGGGCTGAAGCACAAACATTAATGGAAGAATATCTGGGAGTAACAGAATTAGAGGGCTTCGAAAAATTGCTTACAAAACTAGAAGGTATGGCTTAGGCAAAAATCTACGTGGGTAGAAATACTTATAAAGAGAAGTTACTTATTATAAATTATGTGTATATACATGTTTATTGAATATATTAACTAAATTTAATCAGTGACATCCGAGAAAATGAGAGGAGAAATGAACTATGTCGCTTACAACGCAAATTAAAGAATTCGCCTTAGATATTGGGTATAGCAAGGTCGGCATTATTCCTGCCGAAAGCTTTCCAGAGTACATCACTGATTTAACCAATAGGCATGAAATGTATTCTTTTTATATCAAAGGGTCGTTTCGTCCGTTGGTTGGAGCGGAACTACGTTCGCTGATGCCGACAGCGAAATCAATTATTACGACGGTTTATGATTATTCGCAAAAGAACTTTCCGAAGGAACTGACTGATAAAATTGGTAGGGTTTATCAAGCGAGGTGTTATAATGCACCACCTGAGCGTATCAATGGCTCCAGACCGCAATTGATGAGGGAATTCCTGCGTAAATTCGGTTGCGAAGTGGGTGATAAGATTAGTTTGCCAGAAAGATTGGTTGCGGCGAAAGCGGGCATTGTGAATTATGGTAAAAACAATTTTGCTTATGCTGAAGGGGTTGGGTCCTTTATTTACCTTACATCGTTCGTCGTTGATAAAGAGCTTGACTATGATAGTCCGACCGTTGAGGTAGGTTGCCCGGAAGGGTGTTCCGTCTGCATGAAAGCTTGTCCTACGCAAGCCATTTATGAACCGCTAAAATTAGATCCTCGCCGTTGCATAGCGTTTAATACATTTATGACGCAAGATCGCATAGCCGGCAGTCACATTGAACCTGAAATCCGCGAAAAAATGGGGACGAAAGTACATGGATGTGACATCTGCCAAGAGGTATGCCCTCGCAATCAGGCAAGGTTGAAAGCAAAACTCCCAGACGATGAGTATTTGGTGAACTTCGCTCAGAATTTCAGTCTCTCTCAAATGCTCAATATGACGGATGAGTTTTATTCGACAAGAATTCAGCCGCTAATGTTCAACTACATAAGAGATAGAAAATACTTTCAGAGAAATGCCGCCATCGCTCTGGGTAATCTAGGTGACCCAGCCTTTGTCCCCGATCTGGAAGTTGCCATGAAGGATCCAGAAGATTTAGTACGTGAATACGCTGCCTGGGCTTTAGGAAAAATCGGAGGTAGGTCGGCCAAAGAAGTTCTTAAGGCAAGTCTAAGCAGGGAAACTTCTGAGTCTGTAAAAACAGAGATTAGCGGGGCGATATCGAAAGCCACTATCTAAATAAGAACTTGAGCAAGGACAACTTGGAGGATTAAGACCTTTTTGAAATTCAATTGTTCGATTATACTCCTGCAAAGTGGCCAAAGATTATGAATGTTAATCTCGTAAAATTGATGAGGCTGTAACAAACTGAAAACAGGTTTGTTACAGCCTCATTAATTTTTTTGATTGTTCCAGATATACATGAACTTTGTAATAAGAAATAAAATTAAAAAGAGAGTATGCTTGTTTCGCTGTCATCTATATTCGGTTCGACGAGTATTGATTGTAAATACGAGAGTTGAGTTGATTACTGTGAAGTTTCATCATATAAAGTACTTTTTCATAATGTTTACGTATCATTATGTGTTTTTATGAATATAAATAGGTTTTCCAGACTATAAGTTTCATCGTATGCTACGCGGCAAATACGAACAGAATAGTTCACCCATGATAAAATATTAACAATAGAATTATGCCTTCTTGTAACGTTATAGTGAGCAGGAATGGTTTATTATCTACATTGTTTATTTCAGTAGAAAGAAGGGTCATGGTTGAAAGAGTTTCTGAAAAAACCCAGACTTTGGTATATATTGGGTATTGCAATACTGGCGTTCTTCATCTCGGTTGTCGGAGGAACTATGTTTTGGATTACCTCCTTGGATATTAGCAAATTAGAAAGCCCTCTTTCACAACCCTCTGTTCTCTATGATCAAGACGGCAACCCAGCTTCTCAACTCTCTTCTTCGCGAATCGAACCCATTACGCAAAAGCAAATCCCTCTGCAAATGAAAAACGCCATTGTTGCAGTAGAAGACCGCCGTTTTTATGAGCATCAAGGGGTCGATATTCGGTCGATCTCGCGTGCTCTTGTCCGCGATTTAATATCTGGTGGCTTTTCCGAAGGGGGAAGCACAATTACCCAGCAATTAGCTAAAAATCTTTTCTTGCCTTCGGATAAGACGTTCTCTCGGAAATTTAAGGAAGCCGCCTATGCCATGAAAATCGAGTACTTGCTTGATAAGGATCAAATTCTAGTAGCTTATCTTAACCAAATTTACTTTGGCGAAGGGTGTTGGGGCATTCATAATGCAGCCCAATTTTATTTCAGGAAAAAAGTCGAGAACCTCACCTTAGAAGAATCCGCAATGCTCGCCGGACTTCCCAAAGCCCCTAGCTCTTACTCCCCGCTTAAAAATAAGGAAAAGTCTTTGGAACGAAGAAATTTGGTTCTCAACTTAATGAAAGAACAGAGTTATATCTCTGTTAATGATTATGAGAAAGCGAGTGCTCAACCGATTCTCCTAAAACAAGGAACAGAAGAGAGTCTTTCAGGCCAATATGCCCCTTACCTAGATTATGTGATCGAAGAAGCGATTAACCGCTTAGGATTTACCGAAGCACAAATTCTAAGCGGAGGTCTACAAATATACACGCAGATGAACCCTGTGATCCAAAAAGAAGCTCAAGATGTTTATAAAGATAACAGCATCTTTCCAGCTGGTAAGGAAGACCAAACTCTCCAAAGCGGAGTGGTCATAATTGATCACCATACAGGAGCAATTAAAGCTTTAGTGGGATACCGAGGAGAAAGCACTTACCGTGGGTTTAACCATGCTACACAACTCAAACGCCAACCGGGCTCTTCTTTTAAGCCTTTGGCAGTCTATGGCCCAGCCTTAGAAAAGGGCTATTCTTCTAATTCCCTGCTTAATGACAATCCGTTAAATATAGATGGGTATGAGCCCGCCGATGAAGACCATAGAAACCGAGGTTATATCACGATGCAAGAAGCCGTGCGGAACTCTTGGAATATCCCCGCTGTTTGGTTACTAAACAGGATTGGTCTAGATAGTGGCGTTGATTTTGCCTCCAGAGCTGGAATCCCCTTAGAAAAAGACGATCACACTCTCAGCTTAGCCTTAGGAGGTCTTTCTAAAGGGGTATCACCACTTCAGATGGCGCAAGCCTATGGAGCATTTGCCAATCTCGGGGTTATGAATAAAGCCTATGCCATCTCAAAGATTACTACGAAAGAAGGTCGAGTCTTAGTCCAAACGCAACCTGCATCGGTTAAAGTAACCACTCCAACGGTAGCATATGAGATGACTCTCCTTCTACAAGATGTTGTAAGATATGGTACGGGCAGAAATGCTAATCTTGGACGACCTACCGCTGGTAAAACCGGTTCAGTCGAACTCCCTCCCACCAAGGAGTTTTCAGGGATCAGCAAAGGGGCTAAAGATGTTTGGTTTGTGGGTTATACGCCTGAACTAACGGCTGCTGTTTGGATGGGCTATGATAAAACCGATCGCAGTCACTACCTCACCACTACCGGCGGCTCTGGCCCCGCCGTTGTTTTCCATGAAATTCTATCACGAGTACTGAATTCTACTCCGATTGTACCTTTTGAGGTCCCTCTGGAATACGTTGGTAACCAATCTGTATACTCAGTGGAAAATGAACAGTTGGCCCAACAGAAGGACAGTACAAATGAAAATAACGCTGATAGATCCAACGATCAAGGTCAGAGCCAAAGCCAAGACCAGAGTCAGGATCTGGACTAGAGAAATAAGTATATTTAGGGAATGTTAGACCGTTCAGTGAGTTTTTAATAAAGAAAAATATCTATGAAGTACTCGCTTATATTAATTTATAACTTTCCATTACTCCTATTACTTTAGAAACATATTGTTCCAATACGGCCTGTCTATTTGAATAGGGGATCGATAAGATTCTCTTACGAATCGCCTGGAGCAGGATGAATAAAAAAACTGTTGACAACACATGCTAAAGGGAGTATTCTAACTGAGCGCCACAAAGACGCAAACCGATTGAAAAAGGTAAGGGGTAAAACCTTTGAACTAATCAATCAGAACAAACAAATTAGTGATTGACAACGTGAGTTGAAAATGCTAAGATGTAATTCCGGCCCAAACGGGTGCTGGAAACAAAGTTTAAACCATGGTCTTTGAAAACTAAACAACAAGGACAGCCAATGAGAGAAACTCGAAAGAGTTTCAAAGAAACAATGAGCAAGTCATCATCTTCTTCAATAAGAAGTTGAAATAACTTTTTTGGAGAGTTTGATCCTGGCTCAGGACGAACGCTGGCGGCGTGCCTAACACATGCAAGTCGAACGGAGAATTTCAATAAGTTTACTTAGCGA